>JAOIRP010000009.1 GCA_028221385.1 Candidatus Pelagibacter sp. | reverse complement strand
GTTATGTAATTTTCATTAATTTAGATCGAGATAAATTAAAGAGTGTTTTTGAAAATTTGAATATAATTGAGTCGATTTTAATCTCAAAAACAAGAAATATCATTTTTTGTTCAATTGAAAAATAAACGAATGTTTAGTACTTAGAAATAAGTAAATTATAAATCTAGCTTCATCAAAGACAAATTCAACCATTTATCTGAACTAACTTATCGATATTTATTGTGATATAATTATAAACATCAATTTTTACAAAATATTGCCTTAATTTTTTTTGTATAATGATTTATATTTTAGAAAAAATTTTTATGGGAATTCATTACGATTATAAATCAACCAAGGGAAACAAGCTCATGGAAAAGCAAGCCAAGAGAGAGAAAAAACTTGCTGAAAAAAAAGCGAAAAGAGAAGCAAAGGAGGGACCAAAGAAAAGCGGTAAACCAGAGCAAACTTTAGACACATCCAAACCTATAACTTTAGATTTTATAACTAACCCAGATAAATAATGACTGACAAAGAAAAAAAAGAAAAATTAAGTTTGGCTCTTAGAAAAAATTTAAAAAAAAGAAAAATTTTTCAAAAAAAAAGTAAGCAAAAAAATAAATAATGTCAGTACTTTCCGATAAAAACATCAGGAAACTTGCAATAGAAGAGGGCATGATTTCTCCATTTGAAGATAAGCAGGTAAGAGAAGGTAAAATTTCCTATGGATTAAGCTCATATGGCTATGATGCTAGAGTATCTGAGGAATTTAAAATTTTCACAAATGTGAATTCAGAAATAGTAGATCCTAAAAATTTTAAATCGACTAACTTTGTTACGAAAAATGGTACTGAATGTATTATTCCACCAAATTCATTTGCATTAGCTAGAACAGTTGAAAAATTTAAAATTCCTAAAGATATTTTGGTTATCTGCTTAGGTAAATCAACATATGCTAGATGTGGAATAATAGTTAATGTCACTCCTTTAGAGCCAGGTTGGGAGGGTTATGTTACACTTGAATTTTCAAATACTACACCTCTTCCCGCAAAAATTTATGCAAATGAAGGAGTAGCACAATTTATTTTTTTAAAGGGCAAGGAAACACCTGAAGTAACTTATGCAGATCGAAAAGGGAAATACATGGGTCAAACAGGAGTAACTTTACCTAAAATATAATCATGAAAAAACTTGAAGTCTTTGGGGCAAAAAAGCTCAAGGGACAAATCAGAATATCAGGCTCAAAGAACGCATCTCTACCGATTTTAGCTGCAACTTTATTATCTAGTAAAAAAATTTATTTAAAAAACTTACCAAAAGTAAAAGATATTGAGACAATGATAGTTTTATTGGAGTCTTTAGGGTCAAAAATTAAAAGAATAAAAGATAAAATATCTATTGATAATTCAAATCAAAAAAAAACCTTTGCATCATATAACTTAGTAAAAACTATGCGAGGAAGCATACTTGTACTAGGTCCTTTATTAGCAAAATTTAAAAAGGCAAAAGTGAGCAGCCCTGGCGGCTGCACTATAGGGGTTAGACCAATAGATATTCATTTAAAAGCATTATCAAAGTTAGGAGTAAATTATAAAATTGATCAAGGATATGTAATTGCTAGTGCACCAAAAGGATTAATAGGCGCTAAAATACGTTTTCCCAAAATTTCAGTTGGTGCTACAGAAAATTTGATTATTGCTGCAAGTTTTGCAAAAGGTACTACTTATTTAAGTAATTGTGCTATTGAACCTGAAATAAAAGATTTAGTTAATTTTTTAAAAAAAATGGGATGTAACATTAAATGGGTTACAAAGAGATCAATCGAAATTGTAGGAGTAACTGAAGTTAGAGAAACAAATTATACAGTGATGTTTGATAGAATTGAAGCAGGCACATATATGGTTGCTGCAGCAGTCACTGAAGGGAATTTAAAAATTAAAAGTATAATTCCAAGTATTATAAAAACAGAAATTAATGTTCTAAGGAATATTGGTGCAAAAATTAGTTGTAAAAAAAATGAAATACATATTATTGGTAATAAAAAAATAAAAAGTGTAAATATTAGAACAGCCCCTTATCCAGGTTTTCCCACAGATTTACAGGCTCAAATTATGGTATTATTATGTAAAGCAAACAAAAAATCTATAATCAAAGAAGAAATTTTCGAGAATAGATTTATGCATGTTGCAGAACTTAATCGAATGGGTGCCAAGATTTCAACAGAGGGTAATAAAGCAATAATAAATGGTAACATCAAATTTCAATCGGCAGAGCTTATGGCTACAGATTTACGAGCATCTGTTTCATTAATATTGGCAGCATTAGTGTCTAAAGGAAGATCTGTAATTAATAGAATCTATCACCTTGATAGAGGATATGAGGATATAGAAAAAAAAATGAAAAAAATTGGAGCCAAAATTAGAAGAATTGACTAATGAAAAAAAAATATTTATCAAAGATTATTGCAAATGATAATGAAGGATTGCAGATTATTTCTGCTTGCTGTTCAGGAGCTAAACTAAAAGTAGGAGATATAAAATATCTTAAAAAAAATAAAGTATTTCTCCTATCTTTAGTTAGATCAAAAATTGAAACAGAAAATAAAGATAAAAAGGTTAATAGTATTTGTAAATTTGAATTTGTTGACAATGTTAAATCAAAAAATATAAATCAATATGATGAATCTCACATGCTAGATTTAATAGCAATAGATTATCTTAAAAATAATGATAACTATGAGATAAATTTAATTTTTAGTAACAATGCACATATATCTTTATCTACTGAAATAATTGAAGTAACTCTAGATGATCAAAATAAAACTTTTTAATGATTAAGATTCTAAATAGTAAAAATAAAAGATTTGACTTTATATTAGATAAATTACTTAGCAAAAGAAAAAACAAAGTTCAAATAGAAACAGTTTCTGTTGTAAAGATTTTAAATGATGTAAAAAAAAATGGAGATAAAGCAGTTATTAAATACGAAAAAAAATTTAATAACAATAAAACTATAAAACCAAATCCTAAACAAATAAATAAATTAATCAAAGGTTTAGACAAAAAGGTTAAGAAAGCAATCGATCTTGCATACAAAAGAATATATAAATTTCACTCATTGCAGCAATTTAAAAATATTTCTTATATTGATAGTTTTAAAAATAAACTGGAATATAAATATATACCAATTGAATCAGTTGCAGTTTATGTTCCAGGCTCAAACGCCTCATATCCCTCAAGTGTATTGATGAATACAATTCCTGCTCTCGTGGCGGGTGTAAAAAGGATAGTGATGATTAATCCAAGTAAAAGAGGCAAACAAAATCCAGCCGTATTGTACGCAGCAAGAAAATGTAAGATTAAAGAAATTTATTCAATTGGGGGACCATCTGCAATTGCTGCAGTTGCCTATGGAACAAAAAAAATAAAAAAAGTTGATAAGATAGTAGGACCAGGAAATGCTTACGTAGCAGCAGCAAAAAAAGAAGTTTTTGGAGATGTTGGAGTTGAAGGAATGATAGCAGGACCTTCAGAGGTTACAATCGTTTGTGATAAATATTCAAGCCCAGAATGGGTTGCTAGTGATCTAATTGGACAAGCAGAACATGATAACCTTGCTCAATGTATTTTAATTTCTAAAGATAAAAAACTTTTACTAAAAGTACAAATAGAAATTAAAAAACAATTAAAAGACTTGCCAAGAATCAAAATTGCAAAAAATAGTATTTTAAATAATGGAATTTTAATGCATGTGACATCTGATCAAAAAATTATTGATGTTATAAATAAAATTGCACCTGAACATTTGGAGTTAAATATAAAAAATTATAAAAAGATAGTTAACAAGATTATAAATGCAGGCTCAATTTGTTTAGGAAGATATGCAGTGATGGCTATGACAGATTATAATGTTGGATCTAATCATATTTTACCCACTAATTCATCTGCGAGGTATTCAAGTGGTATTAGTGTTAATGAATTTTATAAAAGAATTTCATATATAAACTTAACAAAAAAAGGGATTGAATCGCTTGGTCCATCAGTTATAACACTTGCAAACTATGAAGGTTTAGCAGGGCATGCTAAATCAGTAGAAAAAAGAATTAGGAGAAAATAAATTTGTCAAAACAAGAAATGTTGTCATTTTCGGGAATTGTTGAAGATCTATTGCCCAATGCAATGTTTAGAGTAAAGTTAGAAAATGGCCATATTGTTACAGCACATGCTGCAGGCAAATTGCGTAAGAATAGAATTAGAGTTCTTCAAGGCGACAAAGTTCAGGTGGAGATGACTCCATATGATTTGACAAAAGGGAGAATTACTTTTAGAGGGTAAATAAATGCCTCGGTAGCTCAGGAGTAGAGCAGAGCCCTGAAAAGGCTTGTGTCGCATGTGCGAATCATGCTCGAGGCACCACACCATTTTAAATCACTTATCTCAAATTATTATTGAAAACATTAATAAAATAAATTATTTTTTTTATATAAATAATAAAAGGAATAGTAAAATGAGTATATTAAAAGGCACTGTTAAATGGTTTAATGGAAAAAAAGGCTTTGGCTTTATTGAAAGAGAAGACAAAGAGAAAGATGCATTTGTACATGCATCAGCAGTAAAAACAGCAGGAATGCGTTTTTTAAATGAAGGTGATAAATTAGAGTTTGAGCTTGAAGATGGACCTAAAGGGCCTTCAGCAGTTAATTTAAAAAAAATAGATTAGTCATTACATAATTTAGTGCTTGAATATTAATCTTAATTGTCTAAAAAGTGGCAATGATTATAAATATTATATATAGAGAGACTTCAAGAAACACTCATAGAATCTGTTTCCATAGCCTGTAGGCTATTTATTTATAATATAATTTTAAATCCACATAAAAATAATATAAACAAGGAGTATGCCTGGGTGGTGTAACGGTTAGCACGAAAGTTTGTGGAACTTTAAGTTTGAGTTCGATTCTCAGCCCGGGTACCAAAAAATGAATAAAGAAAATAAATTAATCCCTGGGTTACCCTCAGGTTTTGAAGATAGATGGAATAGAAAATTAATTCTCAAGAAAAAATTAATTAATTTAATTGAGAATAATTTTATTAAATTCGGTTTTGAACCACTTGAAACTCCATCATTTGAAATTAGTGAAAATATAGGATCATTTCTTGCAGATGATGAAAATAATCCTATGTCTGATGTATTCTCCTTTAAAGATGGTGAAAAAAATATTACTCTTCGGTACGATTTATCAAGTCCACTAGCAAGATTTGTTGCACAAAATAATCAAGATTTACCTCTTCCTTATAAAAGATATGCAATTCAAAATGTATTTAGAAATGAAAAAGCAGGTAATGCACGTTATAGGGAATTTACTCAGGCAGATTGTGATATTGTAGGTAATGTTAATCCTGCTCAGGCAAATGCAGAGCTTTGTAATTTGATTGCTAGTGCAATGCTAGGGTGTGGACTAAAAAAAGATCAGTTTGTTATAAATATAAGTAATAGAAAAATTGTTCAGGGGTTAATAAAAGATCTTAAAATATCTAAAGATAAAGAAATTAAAGTTATGAGGGCGATTGACAAACTTGATAAGCCTGGATTTGGATTAAAAGGGGTAGAAGATCTTTTGAAAAAAGAAAGAAAGGATAGTAGTGGCGCCATTACGAAAGGTGCAAATTTAACTGATGGTGAAGCTTCACAAATTATCAATTTTTTAAAAGTTCAAGATTTGAAGGATTTAAAACAAAGTTTAAAAAATCCCTTGTCCCAAGAAGGAATAAAGGAATTGGAAGATTTATTAGAAGTTGCAAGCTACAGTGACTATTTGGACCAAATCAAAACCAACTTTACTATCGTTCGAGGCCTAGCTTATTATGATGGATTTTGTGTAGAAACGAATTTAAATTTCAAAACAAAAAACAATAAAGGTAAAGAAGTTGATATTGGTAGTATCTGTTCTGGCGGACAATATAATAAACTAATATCAAGGTTTAAAGGAGTTGATATTCCAGGAACTGGAATAAGCATTGGTGTAGATAGATTATTATTTGCAATGTTGCAATTAGACCAAATTAAAGTTGATGAAAAAAAACCAGTAATTGTCTGTGTAATGGATGATAAATATCTAAAAAATTATTATGAAATTTTAAAAATTTTAAGAGATAATAATATTAATTCTGAAATATTTTTAGATAGTAAAAAAAATCTTGGCAAACAATTGACCTATGCAAATAAAAAAAAATGTCCTATCGCAATCATATGTGGTGAAAACGAATTTAATGATAATACAATTACTTTAAAAAATCTTTTAGGGGTTAAGGGTGAAAATAATCAAGTTACATTTCCAAAAGAAAACATAATTGATGAAATCAAAAAATTTATCTGAAAAAATCCTTAGATTAGTTAAATCTAAAGGGTTTAAATACATTGATTTACCTTCAGTTGTTGAGGCTAACCACATTGTTCAAAGATCTGGGGAGAATTTTAGAAAATTCATTTTTTCATTTATTGATCAAAATGGTAGTGAACTTTGCTTAAGACCTGATCTAACAATTGCATCTTGTTTAAGATATTTAGAAAATAATTTAAGAGGTAAAGAGAAAATATTTTATAGCGGCCAGGCTTACAGAAAATCAAATAATAAAAAAGACTCCATTATAAGGAATCAAATAGGTTTTGAAATAATTGGTTCTAAAGATGAAAAAAATGATGATAAAGAAATTATTAACACTGCTATAAAATCTTTATCAGATTTAAGTTATTCAACTGGAACTTTAAAAATTGGAAATATTGAAATTTTTAATTTATTAATTTCAAAATTAGATATACCAAAAAGATGGAAGTTAAGACTATCCAGGCATTTTTGGAGAGAAGATTATTTTAACGATTTATTGAAAAGATTAGAAACAAATTCTGATGTTGATCCAACAATTGTTGAAGTTGATAAAAAAAGATATTTAAAGATGTTAAAAGATAATCAACAAATAATATTTGCAGGACGATCAATCAAAGAAATTTTAAAGAGATTTGATAATAAAATTAAAGATCCAAGAAGAGCAAGTAAGGGCAAAAATGTATCAAAAATTATTAAAGAGTTTTTAAAGATAAATTGTCCAATAAATCAAGCTGGTGAAAAACTTAATTTCTTTTTTAAAAAAAATAAGATTAATTTAGCTGTAGATCAAAAATATTTTCCAACTTCATTAAATAAAATTCATAGACTAAATGTAGAATTTTCAGCCTCCTTTGGACGACAATTAGAATATTATACAGGCATGGTTTTTAAAATTGATATCAAATTAAAATCAAAAAATATTAACGTAATCAATGGTGGACGATACGATAAATTAATCTCAGACCTTGGATCAAAAAAACAAGTTCCAGCAGTAGGAGCTGCTTTAAATTTAAATTACTAATGATAAATATTGGAATTCCAAGCAAAGGTAGACTCAGAAATGATATTTTGAAGATTTTTAAGAAGAATAAATTAAATTTAATATCAGAAAGAGGCGAGAGAGATTTACTGGGATCAATCAATAATATAACAAAAGTCAAAATACTATATTTGCATGCAAGGGAAATTGTAGAAAGGCTGGGAGATGGCTCATTGGACCTTGGTTTTTCAGGATATGACTTATTAAAAGAGAGTGAAATTATTACACAAAAAAAAATAAATGTAATAAAAAAATATAATTTTGGAAAAGCAAACTTAGTTATTGCTGTACCAGATCCTTGGATTGATGTTCAAACAGTTGCAGACCTTGAAGAAATTGCTTTTGAATTTAAGGATAAAAAAAAGAAAAGATTAAGAGTTGCCACAAAATATCCAAATTTAACGAGGGAATTTTTATTTTCAAAAGGTGTAACACAGTTTAAAATAGTTGGAAGTTTAGGAGCGACAGAAGCATATCCTTTCACTGGATCATCAGAGATTATAACTGATATTACTTCAACAGGAGAAACTCTAAGTGCTAATAATCTCAGAGTACTAAAGGATGGTTTAATATTAAAATCTGAAGCCTGTATGATGCGTTCTAAATCTGCACTTAAAAGTAGTATTCTAAATAAAATTGTTAAATTACTTTCTAAGAATTAAGTCCTTAAAATAAACTAAAATAATCTTAATAATATCAAGATTTCTTAACACAGCATAAAAAGCTATTAAAAATCCAATAAATAGAAAAATTTTAAAGATCAAGACTAATTCCATGTATTAGATATAATATAAATTCACGAATCATGGAAACAATTTTATTATCATTAATTTTAGCTATCGGTTTAGCTGTTTTGTATTTTCAAATTAAAAATAGACCAAAACAAGAAGATAATTTAGGTGAAAAAATTAAAGATGAATTAAATTCTATCAAAACTTCATTTAGTGATTCATTTGGAAATATGTCTAGAGATATCGCAAAAGATATGACTGGTGCATTAACGAAGGTTGACGAAAAAGTTTTAAACTTTAACCAACAAATTCAAGCTATTAATGAAAGTCAAAATAGTTTTAGTAGAATATTGGCTGGAGTTAAACAATATGGTGGCTTGTCAGAATTTTCTCTTGCTGGAATACTAGAAGATTTATTACCAGCTACTCAATATATTGCAAATGCAAAAATGAAACCAGACGAAACTAGAGATCACGTAGAATTTGCAGTAAAGTTACAAAATGATGTGATGTGCCCTATAGATAGTCATTGGCCTATTGAAAAATATAAAGAAGTGGATGAGGCATTTCAAGAAAAAGATAAAGAAGCTTTGGCTCGAGCACGACATGATTTGGCATTAGCATTTAAAACAAAATCAAAAAATGTTAATCAAAAATATATCAATCCACCACTAACAACAGATTTTGCAATTGTTTATGTACCGACAGAAGGTTTGTATGCAGAACTTTCTAGTTATAGAGATCCAAAAACAAAAGAATTATTATTAGAGGAGCTTAGGAAAAAATATAAAGTAACAATCGCTGGTCCCAATACATTATGTGCAATTATTCAAGCTTATCATTTAGGATTTCAAACACTTAAGATTCAAAAAAATGCGACTCAAATTCATGATGATTTAAAAAGCATTTCAAATAGGTTTATTAAACATTTTGACAACATTATTGTTCTTAGAAAAAAACTTGAAGAAGCTATTAAAGTTACAGAAGATTTTGGAAGAGATGCTAGATCTATTAAAAATGTTTTAGAAAGCATTAAAAATAGAGATGAAAATGAAGATAATGATGATGACCCAGATCCTAAAGCCCCTATGAGTTCCTTTGGAACAGTAGAAAAAAGAAACGTATCCTAAAAAACTTATATTTATGCAGTGGAATAATAAATTTTCTTACCCAAAATCAATGAGATCTATGGTCAATGGTTCGAGAATGTATGCTGTAAACCAGGAAAAACTACCTTCTGTAACATCAATTTTACAAGCAACTCAAAGCGAAGAAAAAAAAGCTTCACTTGCAAATTGGAAAGCAAGAGTGGGAACAGTAGAGGCAAATAGAATTAAAAATGATGCAAGTAGCCGAGGAACATCAATGCATGCTTTTTTAGAAAAATATTTACTAGGCCAATTAAACCTAGAACTATTAGAGGAACAAGATAATAAATCAAAAAAAATGGCTGATGAAATTATTGAACAAGGAATTAAAAATAAGCTATCAGAAATTTGGGGCACAGAGGCAACATTATATTACCCTGGAAAATATGCCGGAACTTGTGATGCTTGTGGTGTTTATGAGGGGCAGGAGACAATTATTGATTTTAAGCAATCTAACAAACCAAAAAAAGAAGAATGGATTGAGGACTATTATTTGCAATTAGGTGCTTATTCATTAGCTCATAATATTGTGTATAATTCAAGAATTACCCAGGGAATTGTTTTACTTTGCACTGTAGATAATTTATTCCAAGACTTTAGAATTCAAGGTGTAAAATTAGAAGAGTATCAAAATAAATTTTTAGAAAAAGTTGAACAATTTTATCATCAAAGGAATATGAATTAATATGAATTTAGCAATATGGGACATAGAATCTAGCAGTGCTAATACCTCCTGGGGAAGTATAATTGAAGTTGGTGGAATTTTAGTAGATCCAAATTTTAAAGAATTAGACCGTTTTAATTTTAGGTGTAGACTTCCTGAAGGAGAAATTCCTCAAGCAATGGCTTTAATAGTTAATAAAACTAGTGTTGATTTATTAACTAAAGGAAATCTAAGCCACTACCAAATGCTTAGTCAGTTAGAAGCAAAATTTAAAAAATGGAGTCCAGCAATATTTTTAGGGTGGTCCAACATAGGTTTTGACGATGAAATGATAAGAAATGAATTTTTTAGAGGAATTAGGTATCCATATATAACTAATGCAACACCAAACAAAAGGCATGATGGTCTTAATATAGCAAGAGGAGCCCATGCAGTAGATGAAAGTGTTTTAAAAACTGAAATTAATGCAAAAGGAAATGCGGTTATGAAACTAGAGTCATTAGCTAGAATGAATGGTTTTGAAAGTTCTGGAGCTCACTCAGCATTATTCGATGCAGAATTAACAGTTAAAGTTTTGGGGTTAATTAAAAAAAATCAACCACAGACTTGGGGTACCTTTTTAAGAACAGCGAATAAAGTAGATACTGAAGTAATAATTAAAAAAGAAAAAATTTTTACTCTAGCTGAGTATCATTTTGGTAAAAATTATAGGTATGTGGTTTCCCCACTTCACCCAAAGCATTGTATTCATCCAATCTATCAATGGGGACAGGCTGTAGACCTTAAAATAGACCCAATACCATTATTAAATATGTCTGTCTCAGAACTAAAGGGAGCTATTAAAAAATTAAAATTTTTAAAAACAATACGTTCAAATAAAGCCCCAATAATTTTAGAAGCAAGTTATGGAATGCAAGTTGAACCTTATAGCAAATTAGATCCTGATCTAATTAAAGAGAGAGCTAGACTTGTAAATAGTAATGAAAAATTTTCACAAAATGTTTTAACAGCTTTACGAGAGAATGCTGAAGAGAAAGCTCAATTTGACTCCCAGGAAGATATTCTTGCAGAAGAAACGATCTATAAAAAATTTACTCCACAAAAAGATACGGCTTTATTTCCAAAATGGCATGCAGCTACGTGGAAAGATAAATTAATTCTATTAGATAAATTTGAGGATAAAAGAATGGAAAGTTTTGGTAAAAAAATAATTTATCAAGAGTCCCCTGAAACACTCCCTTTAGATATGTTTAAATCGATCAAAAGAACTATAGCAGAGAGGATTTTAAGCAATGAAAAAGAAAAATGGTGGACATGCAAGGAGTTTTACTTTGAATGTGATAATTTAAGAGAAAAATATACTAATGACGAAGATGAGGAAAAACTGAAATTTTTAGACGAAATCAATGAATTTGTTGAAGGGATTCAAAAAAAATATGAAAGTGCATAGTTTGTTTGTTAATTAATTAAAAAAATATTTTTTTACACATTGAATTACAAATAAAATCAAATATACAATATTTATTATGGCAACAGTAAGTGTTACAGATGACAATTTTGACACAGAAGTTTTAAAATCTTCTAAACCGATTGTGGTAGATTTTTGGGCTGAGTGGTGTGGACCGTGTAAACAAATAGGACCAACATTAGAAGAAATTTCAGATGAAATGAAGGATCAAGTAATAATTGCTAAACACAATATTGATAATGAGCCAAATACCCCAACAAAATATGGTGTTAGGGGAATACCAACAATGTTGTTGTTCAAAGACGGTGAATTAAAATCAACTAAAGTTGGAGCAACACCAAAATCAGATATTGTTAATTGGATTAAAGAAAATATCTAATTTAAATTTAAAACTTCTCCAGCAAGATATAAAGAGCCAGTAATTAAGATAATATCATTTTCTTGAAGATTTATAGATTTAATGGCCTCTTCAATAGAATTTTGATATTTAATATTTTTAAAGTTTTTAATTTTATTTTTAAGCTCAGTTCCTTTAATTGCACCAGGCTGATTTGGTATATCAATTGTAGTTAATGATTTAATATCTTTAAAATAACTAATATAATCATTGTGATCTTTATTAGACATCATCCCTAAAATAATATGTTTATTATAATTTATACTTTGTAAATATTGATTTAATACTTTAGCCCCAAGTGGATTGTGAGACCCATCTACAAATAATTGATTGTTCTTAGCTAGGTTTTTTAAATTACCCTTTTTTATTTCTTGTAGTCGAGCAATACTTTCTATTTTAGTAATACTGTTTTTAATATGTTCATCAGTTATTTTATAGTCAACTAATTGCCTTGCGGTTGCAATTGCAGTGGAAATATTTTCTAATTGAAAGTCACCTGTAAGATTTGGTTTTGGTAATATAATTTTACCAAATTCATCTTTGTAATAAAACAAATTATTTTCTTTCTTTTTAAAATTATAATTTTTATTAAAAATTATTTTTTTAGAAAGATTATTTTTAATTGTATTTTCAATAATTTTTATTATGTGATTAGAACTTTGTTTAGCAATTATAATTTTGGAATTTAACAAAGTTGAGGTTTTCTCAAATATAATTTTTTCAATTACTTGCTCATTTTTTGGAAGCCAATCTAAATGATCAAGTCCAATAGGCGTAATAATGCTAGCTAAATTTTTTTTTAAAATATTTGTTGCATCAAATCTATGAAACAAACCAGACTCTATTAAATTTAGATTTTGAGGATATTTTTTTGCATAATGAAAAAAAGCAACAGTAAGTATTTCAAAAAAAGTAATTTGATCTCCATTATTAACCTCCTCTACTTCTTCAAAGAGATTTGCTAATTCATTATCTCCTAAAATTTTGTTATTGAAAACAAATCTTTCATTAATTTTTTTTATGTGAGGACTTGTGTAAACATTACATTTATTATTTGCTTCTTTCAAAATTGCATATAAGGCTTGAATAGTTGAATATTTTCCATTTGTACCAACAATTGAAATACATCTAATTTGATCTTGGGGGTTTCCTAATTTATGACAAAGATTTTTTGTTCGATCTAAGCTTAGATCTATCTCTTTAGGATGCAGCTTTTGTAAGCGTTCTACTATCTTCTGTAGTTTCATTTATTGTTGTGTTTATAGCAGAATTTTTCTTTAACAATATCGATAATAGCGTCCCTATTTTTTCTCTTAAATCTTTTCTATGAACAATAAGATCTACAAAGCCAGTTTTTTCAACATATTCACTTATTTGGAATCCATTAGGTAGTTCCTCTCTAACTGTGCCTTGAATAACTCTAGCACCTGCAAAAGCAATTAATGCACCAGGTTCTGCTAAATGGATATCTCCAAGCATTGCATAAGACGCTGTAATTCCTCCAGCGGTTGGATCAGTTAAAACTACAATATAAGGAAGGTTGTTTTTTTTAAGTTCATTAATGGCCAGTGTTGTTCTTGTCATTTGTGAAAGAGAAATTAATGACTCCATCATTCTCATTCCTCCCCCCGAAGTAAAAACTACAAAAGGTTGTTGGTTTTCAATAGCATTTTGAATTCCATATAAGAAAGCCTCACCTTCAGCAGCACCAATCGAGCCACCAATAAAATTAAAATCTGAAGCAATTGCTGTTAGATTAATATTCTTAATATTAGTTTTGACCACCATAATACCACAGTTCATTCCAGTTTTTTTTCTAGCAGCTTTCAATCGCTCAGTATATGGCTTTGAGTCATTCCATTTTAAAGGGTCATCTTGTGGAATAGGTGTTGTTAATACTTCATAATTGTTTTTACCAAAAATAATATCAAACCTTTGTCGTGGATTTATACGATGATGTTTATTGCAAGATGGACACACCATTAAATTGTCTTCTAAATCTTTTTTAAGTATTGGTCCTTTACAACAAGAAGTCCAGTCGCTATTAGCAATTTCATCCTTGCTTGGTCGTTGCTTGATTATTTTTTTTATCTTTTCTCCAAAACGTAAAGTTTTTTTGATCCAGTTCATAAAATTTTGTTTCTTAATCTTTTTACAACATTAGTTACTTTTGTGACAGGATTTTGTCTTAATTTAAGAGAATCAGTGATTTTCTTACATAATATGCTCCCAACAACTAAGCCATCAGCCTTTTTTAATGGTGATATTGTTTTTTCAGTTATTCCAAATCCGATTACAACATTCTTATTTTGATCGAGATTTTTAATCTTATCGTATCTTTCAAGGATTTTGAGAGGTGAAACTTTTAACTTGCCTCCAGTAGTTGAAAGCATACTAATATAATAAATCATATCATGAGAGTCTTTAATAATTTTTTTTAATCTCAAATTTGATGTTGTAGGAGATATAAGTTGAATAAAGTTAACTCCTCTTTTTTTGCATTTGGCTGCAAATTTTTTATTTTCAGGATAAGGTAAATCAACAACTATTAAACCATCAACTTTTACACTTTTACATTTATCTAAAAATTTATTTTCATTATATTGAAAGATCATATTGTAATAACCCATTAAAATAATTGGTTTAGTTTTTTTTGATTTTTTAAAATTATTTACTATAGAAAAAACATCATTGATCTTAATGCCATTTCTAATCGCGCGGTAAGCACTTGTTTGAATTTGACCACCGTCAGCAATAGGAGTGTTGTGAGGAAATCCTAATTCACAAATATCTGCATAGTTTGAAATAGATTTAAGTATTTCTAATGACTTATTTTTAGTATTATCGCCTGCAACTGTGTAGGTTAGCAGGGCTGGTCTATTCTCATTTTTTGCTTTTTTAAAAGCTTGATTTATTAGAGAGGCCATTATCTTTTACCTAATCTTTCTTTTAAAATATCCCTGTCTTTTTTTGCATCTCCACATGAATTAACAATGATGATAGTATCTTTGTTTAACTTAGGTGCAATTTTGATGGCTTCAGCAAATGCATGACTAGGTTCCAAACTTGGATTTAAATTTTCATATTTTGTGACCATAACATGTGCATCTAGAGCTTCTTCATCTGTAGCATAAGTATATCTTGCTCTTTTAGTATCTTTTAAAAAACAATGAATGGGGCTAACGCCTGGATAATCTAGTCCAGCACTAATAGATTCTGTATCATTAATTTGTCCTTCATTATTTTGACAAAGATAAGATGCTGCTCCATGTAAAATTCCAATCTTGGCATTTCTGCTTAGTGGTGCTGCGTGAAGTTTTGAATTTTTAGGTCCACCAGCCTCTACACCAATTAATTCAATTTGTTTTTTATCATAATCAATAAATTCACTCCAAAAACCATAAGCAGAGCTTCCTCCGCCAACACAGTTAATTAGTTTTATTTTTTTTGGGATCTTTTTGAATTCTGATTTTAATTGTATTTTTAATTCTCTGGAAATTTGTGCAGTACTCCAGCCACAAATTTTAACAAATATATTTGGCCCTACAGTGCTGCCAACACACATATGAGTGTTGTCACAATTAGACACCCAGTACCTCATGCATTCACTAACGGCATCAACTAGTGTTTGACTTCCTGAATAAACAGGAACTATTTCAGCTCCATTTTTTCTCATTGCATCACAGTTAGGCTTTTGTCTTTTAATGTCTTTTGCTCCCATAAATATTTTACATTTAAGACCAAATTTTTTAGCAGCCATACTGAGCATTTTTCCTGCATAACCAGCTCCTGTATCACCAACAATATATTTCTTTCCCATTGCTTTACAGATAAGAGCATGGACAGTTGCATTGTATATTTTGTGCGCACCTCCATTAGCCTCAGAAACAACTTTTGCCCAAATTTGTGCACCTCCCAAATGATTTGTTAGATTATCAAGTTTTACAAATGAAGTAGGTGTTCCGATATAGTTTTTGAAATAAAAATCTCTTTTCTTAAGAAATTTTTTATCTTTTCTAAGTTTTTTAAATTCTTTTGTTAAATCTTCTACAGGCTTTTTTAAAGTCTCAGGAATAAAACTTCCTCCAAATTTACCACCCCAAAAGCCACTTTGATTATGTTGATCAATTAATGGAATTCCCCTTTTAAGTTTCATTTTGTGCCTGTTCTATCTTATTTAAAAATATATCTATTTTGGATTTATCTTTTACCCCAGAAGTCTCAAGACCCCCAGATATATCTATAATATCTGCTATTTTTTTATAATTTTCAAGATTATCATTTATTTGAATGTTACCAGCAATCATCAGTGGTTTGCTAACCTTTATTTTTTGAATAAGATTATGATCAAAAGTCATACTTTTTTCGTAACCCTTGCTATCAAATAAATAAATGTCGGTTACTTCTGAGAACAAAAGGTATTTTTGAACGTCAGATTTATCTTTTATAGTTAAAGCTGTAATAATTTTTCTATTATATTTTTTTTTTATCATTTTAATTTCTTCAGGTGTGCAGTCATAAATTTGATAATAATCAAAGGGCAGATGCTTAATTTTTTCTAAAATATCTTCATTAGGTTTAACAAGTACAGCTACAAAATTAGATTTTTTTTTATCTAATTTTAATAGTTCGTTTAGTTTTTCAACTTCAACATATCTTGAGCTTTTTTTATAGTTGCATATGAACCCAATAAACTGGGGAGGGTATGGATGATTAATTATAAAATTAAGAGTGTCGAGATCTGAGATGCCACAGATTTTAGATCCTTTGATCATTTATTTAGGTGATCAATTAATCTTTGGATATTGTTTTTGATATTTCCTTTAATTAATGATCTTCCCATTACAATTCCAGAAACTTTATTTGAAAAAGCTTCATTAGGAGTCATTACTCTCGATTGATCATTTGTACTGTCTCCAGGTAATCTTATTCCAGGAGTTACAATAAATAAGTTTGGATATTTTTTTCTAACTATTTTTGATTCTTGCGCTGAGCAAACTATACCGTCACACCTTGATTTTTTTATTAGATCAGCTTGTTTTAATACCAATTGTTCCACTGACTTTGTGTACCCTATTTCTTTAAGAGATTTATTATTAAGACTTGTTAGAATTGTTACGCCAAGTACTTTTAAATCTTTATTTATTGATTTAGCTTTCTTTTTAATTGCCCTTAACATTTCAAGACCACCATTTGTGTGAACAGTTATATATTTGCACTTTTTTAAATCTTTTAAACTATCAACTGCAGATAATGCTGTTTGTGGAATATCATTAATTTTTAAATCTAACCAAAAATCTTTTTTAAAATTTTCTAAAAATTTCCTTCCTATTTTAGAATAAAAAAATTGCAATCCAAACTTTGGCACAATTTTAAGTTTTTTTGTCTGTGTTTGTCTTATAATTTTCTTTATTTCACTTAAATTTGAAGTATCGCAAGCAACAAAAATATTTTTATTTTTCATTATTTAATTTGTTAAACATTTCTTTTGACATTTTAAAGTGAATAGTTTTTTTCTCTGGAGTATTCACTTTTGTGCCAGTTTTTGGATTTCTCGATATTCTTGATTTTTGTGTGTTTGTTGAAAAAATTCCAAAACCTCTTAATTCAACACGATCACCTCTTTTTAAGGCTAACTTTATTTCACTAAGAATAATATCAGTAAATTTCTTTAAATCTTTTTTTAAAAAATTTGGATAGTTGTTGTTGATTTTTTTTAAAAGCTTGGATTTAACAATAGCCAATGTTTATTCGTCTTCTTTAGTTTTTTTTTCTTTTTTTTCTAACTCGTCAGATAATGATGAGAA
>JAOIRP010000008.1 GCA_028221385.1 Candidatus Pelagibacter sp. | reverse complement strand
GAGAAACAATTAAACTTTTTAATACAAAGTTTAATGTTCGTAATATTTATGCGTTCGAGCCAAGTTATAAAAATTTTAAGGTTTTAGAAAAAAAAACTAAAAATATCAAAAATACTAATTTAAAAATTTACAATTATGGTATAGGTGAAAGTGAAGGACTATTTAATTTTAATGAGTCTACTGAGTCTCAATCTTCTACCTTAGTTAAAATTAATTACAAATCAAAATATTACAAAAGAAAAAAAAACTTGTTGTATTTTTTTAAAAAAAAAGAAGATTTATTTTTTACCACAAAAGTAAATGTAAAAATGCTAAGTAATTTCTTGAAAGACCAAAAAGTAGATAATGTGAATATATTAAAAATTGATACTGAAGGTTATGACTTTAATGTAATAAAAAGTTTAGAAAATAATATAGATTTTATTGAATATATTTATTTCGAGCATCATTTTCATAATATGTTAAGCAAAGATTATACTTTTACACAAGCTCATAATTTTTTAACGAATAAAGGATTTAAAAAAGTCTTTAAAACTAAAATGTTTTATAGAAAAACTTTTGAATATATTTATAAAAACACAAAATATAAAATATAAATGAAAAATTTAACATTAATAATCCCTACAAAAAAAGAAGTAGAATCGCTTCCTGTTTTTTTAAATGAATTAAAAAATTATAAGTGTCAAAAAATGATAGTTATGCAAAAAGAGGATATAGCAACATTTGATAAAATTAAAAAAATTAGAAATATTAAAATAGTAACACAAAAAAAAAATGGATATGGCAATGCTTTAATTGAAGGTATTAAAGCTACAAAAACAAAATATTGCTGCATAATTAATGCAGATGGCTCAATGAACCCAAAATATTTAAAAAGAATGTTAAAATTATGTGAAAAAAATGATTTAATTTTTACTTCTAGGTATCAAAAACCAAGAGGTGGTAGTGAGGACGACGATATAGTCACATCTATTGGTAATTTTTTTTTTACATTGTTAGGCAACTTGTTTTTCAAACTTAATATATCGGATATTTTATTTACTTATATTTTGGGAAAAACGAAATCATTCAAAAAGATGAAATTATCTAGACATGATTTTAGAATATGTGTTGAGTTACCAATTAAAGCAAAAAGATTAAAATTGAAATATAAGTGCATACCAAGTTTTGAAAGAGTAAGAATAGGTGGAAAAAAAAAAGTAAATCCAATTAAAGATGGTTTCTTAATATTGACAGAAATGATAAGATTATATTTTAAATGAAAAAAATAGCATTAATTTTTGGTATTACCGGCCAAGACGGATCTTATCTTGCGGAATTTCTATTAAAGAAAAATTATATTGTTCATGGTGTAAAGCGAAGATCATCTTCAATAAATACAGGAAGAATTGATCATATATATCAAGACCCACATGTTAAAAATAGAAGGTTTATTTTACATTATGGAGACATAACGGACTCACTTTCTGTGACTAGAATTATCAAACAAGTTAAACCTGATGAAATTTATAATTTGGCAGCACAATCACACGTAGCTGTTTCTTTCGAATCTCCAGAATATACTGCAAATGCTGATGCGTTAGGTGTATTAAGAATTTTAGAAGCAATTAGATTTAATAATTTTACTAAAAAAATAAAATTTTACCAAGCAGGAACCTCAGAACTTTATGGAAGAACAGAAAAAATTCCTCAAACTGAAAAAACTACTTTTCATCCAGCTAGCCCTTATGGGGTTGCAAAACTTTATGCACACTGGATAACAATTAATTATAGAGAAGCATATGGAATGTTTGCGGTAAATGGAATATTATTTAATCATGAAAGTCCAAGACGAGGAGAAACTTTTGTTACTCAAAAAATAATACAAGGTCTGTGCAATATTAAAAAAGGAAAGCAAAAAACTCTTTTTCTAGGGAATTTAAATGCAAAAAGAGATTGGGGACATGCAAGAGAATATGTAGAAGCTATGTGGTTAATGCTTCAACAAAAAACTCCTGACGATTTTGTTATATCAACTGGAAAACAAGTATCAGTTAAAAATTTTGTCAATATGGCAGCTAAATTATTAGATATGAAAATAATTTGGAAAGGCAGTGGAATTAGAGAAAAAGCTTATGACATAAATAAAAAAGCTATTGTTGCATGTGATAAAGCTTATTATAGACCTTTAGAAGTAAATACTTTGCTAGGTAATTCTAGAAAAGCATTTAATAAATTAAAATGGAAACCCAAAACAGACTTAAAGAAATTAATTGTAGAAATGATTAATGAGGAAATGAAATAAAATTAAATAATAGAAAGTATTTAATTTTATAGAAATATAATCTATGAAAATCTTTGTTGCAGGACACAATGGCCTAGTAGGATCAGCAATTGTAAAAAAATTAAAAGCCAAAGGGTATAAGGATATTTTAACTGCTGATAGAAAAAAACTAGATTTACTTGATCAAAAGGCTGTATTTAATTATTTAAAAAAGAATAAACCTAAAATTGTAATAATAGCTGCAGCTAAAGTTGGAGGGATACATGCCAATAATCAGTTTGGAGCTGAATTTATTTATGAAAATCTTCAAATTCAAAACAACCTTATACATTCAAGCTACTTAAATAATGTTAAAAATTTAACTTTTTTAGGTTCCAGTTGTATTTATCCTAAATTTGCAAAACAACCGCTCAAAGAGGAATATCTGTTGAGTAATCAACTGGAGGAAACAAACTTACCTTATGCAATAGCAAAAATAGCAGGTATTAAAATGTGTGAAGCATACAACAAACAATACAAAACTAATTATAAATGTTTAATGCCAACTAATACATATGGTCCTAACGACAATTATGATTTAATGACATCACATTTTTTTCCAGCATTGATTTATAAAGCTCACATGTGCAAAATAAATAATAAAAAAAGTATAGATGTTTGGGGCTCAGGAAAAGTATTTAGAGAAATGATATTTGTTGATGATATAGCTGATGCTTGTGTTTTTTTTATGAAAAAAAAAGTTAAACATTCTTTAATAAACATAGGTTCTGGTAAAGATATGACAATTTTAAATTATGTTAAATTCGTTTTAAATAAACTAAATCTGAATATCAAAATTAATTTTATACAATCAAAACCAGATGGAGTTTATAAAAAATTATTAGATGTAAGTAGAGCAAAAAAATATGGATGGAAAGCAAAAACATCATTAAATGAAGGTTTTGATATTACATACAAAAGTTTTTTAAAAAGAAATAAATGAAAAATATAATTGTTATAACAGGTGGGGCAGGGTTTGTTGGCACAAATTTGATTGAGTTATTTCTAAAAAAAACTAAACTGAATATTATTAGTATTGATGATTATTCATCTGGATATAAAAAAAATCACATAAATAATAGAAGAATTAAGTATATTTCTTCTCATACGAAAAATATTTCCAAAAAACTATCTGGTGTTAAAAAAAAAATACAATGCATTTTTCACTTTGGTGAATTTGCAAGAATTTATCAAAGTTTCCTAAAACTTGAGGAGTGTATAGAGTCAAATTCAATTGGAACACACGCAGTTTTTAATTTCTGCTTAGAAAATAATATAAAATTAGTTTATTCCGCAACTTCCGCAACGTTAGGAAACAAGGGAAATGATCAAAATTTATCCCCATATGCTTTTTTGAAAGCTAAAAATTTAGAATTGTTAGAAAATTTGAAAAAGTGGTTCAATTTAAAGTATGAAATAATTTATTTTTATAATGTTTATGGACCAAAACAAATCAAGACTGGAGATATGGCAACTGTAATAGGGATATTTGAAGATTGTTATCAAAAGAATAAACCCTTACCAATCGTTAAACCGGGAACACAAAGTAGGAGATTTACTCATATTTATGACACGGTAAAAATTTGTTATCTAGCTTGGAAAAATAATGAGTGTAGACACTATAGTATATCTCACAAACAAAGTTGGACCATTATTCAGGTTGCATCTCTATTTAAAAGAAAATTGAAAATGCTTAAAGCTCGTAAAGGTGAGAGATATGCTTCAGCTCTTACAAGCATGAATCTATCGAATAAAGTTTATAAAAAATTTGGATCAATTAAATTAAAAGATTATATTAACGATTTAATGAAAAAACCATCCAATTAAAAGTAAATTTCTCTATTTACAATTTTTTGTAATTAGATATAAATCTCCTCGCCGGTGATTATTGCGAAGGGGTAATACCCGATCCCATTCCGAACTCGGAAGTCAAGCCCTTCAGCGCCGATGGTACTTTGTCTTAAGGCACGGAAGAGTAGGACATTGCCGGCTATAAAAACTAAAAATTATGAAAATTAAAAGCTCACTAAAATCATTAAAAAAAAGAGACCTTAATTCTAAATTAGTTAGAAGAAGAGGAAGAGTTTATATAATTAACAAAACTAATCCAAAATTTAAAGCTAGACAGAAGTAATTTTATGGACAATGAAAACCATAAAGACACATGGAATACTTTTACTAAATTTGTGTTGTGGGGAACTGTCGCGGTAATAGCCGTATTAGTTTTAATGGCAATATTCTTGTTGTAGACTTTTGTTATGAGAATCGCATCAATTTTAGAAGATAGAAATTTCGAAAATAGAATTGCTATTACGCCAGAGATTGCAAAAAAATATATTGCTCTTGGTTTTGAGGTATCTTTAACTGAAAATTATGGTGAACATTTGGGTTTTAGAGATCAAGAATATAAAGAGCTAGGCGTAAAGATTTCTAAAGATGAAAAAGAAATTATAAATAGTGCAGATGTTATTGTACAACTAGGCTTACTATCAGAGGATAAAATTTCTCTAATAAAAGAAAATCAAACATTGATTGGTGTTTTAAATCCATACGACAATAAATCAAAAATTGATGATTTGGTAAAAAAAAAAATTAATACCTTTTCTTTAGAATTATTACCAAGAATAACAAGGGCACAATCTATGGATATACTTTCCTCACAAGCAAACCTTGCAGGGTATAAGGCGGTTATAGAGTCATTTGCAAGTTTTGAAAAAGCTATACCGATGATGATGACAGCAGCAGGAACAGTCCCAGCAGCAAAAGTTTTAGTTGTTGGTGCAGGGGTCGCTGGGTTACAAGCAATAGCAACAGCAAAAAGAATGGGGGCAATAGTGTTTGCTACTGATGTTAGGATGGCATCTAAAGAACAAGTTGAAAGTTTAGGTGGTAAGTTTTTGACCGTAGAAGGAGCTGAAAATCTTGAAACAGAGGGAGGATATGCAAAAGAAGCCTCCGATGATTTTAAAAAAAAGCAAGAAGAACTATTAAGTGAAACTTTAAAAAAAATAGATATTGTAATTTGTACAGCTTTAATACCTGGAAAAAAAGCACCATTGATAATTAAAGAAAATATGATTGAAAATATGCAAACAGGATCTGTTATTTATGACTTAGCTGCAGTTCAAGGCGGAAACACTGCTTTTACTGAAGCAGACAAAGTGGTTAACAAAGGTGGAGTGAGAATAATGGGTGAAACAAATATTCTTAACAAACTACCAATTTCTGCCTCAAGTTTGTATGCTAAAAATGTTTTCAATTTTGTTGCAAATTTATATGATAAAGAAAATAAGAAGATTAATATTAACCTTGAAGATGAAATAATTGAAAAAACATTAATTAAATAAGATTATGGAAATTGATCCCTTTATATTTAGATTAAGTATTTTTATTCTTTCGATATTCATTGGGTATTATGTTGTGTGGAGCGTTACGCCCTCTCTGCATACGCCATTAATGTCTGTAACCAATGCAATTTCATCAGTAATTATTGTTGGAGCAATAATTGCTGGACTAGCAGGAAATTCTGAAAATATTTTTAATATTTCAAGTATTTTTGGCTTTTTGGCAATCTCTTTAGCAGCAATAAATATTTTTGGTGGATTTTTAGTTACTCAAAGAATGCTCGCGATGTACAAAAAAAAGAAGAAAGATAAATAATGATATCAGCGAATTTATCAGCAATATTTTATTTAATCTCAGGAGTGCTATTTATTTTAGCATTAAGAGGATTATCTTCTCCTGAAACATCAAGACAAGGTAATTTTTTTGGTATTTTAGGAATGGTTATTGCAATAACAGTTACATTTTTATCTATTGGAAATTTTTCGAGTGGTTTTATCTATGTTTTAATTTTTCTTTTAATAGGTGGTTTAATTGGTGCATTCATAGCTTATAAAATACCAATGACAGCAATGCCAGAACTTGTGGCTGGCTTTCATAGTCTTGTAGGACTTGCAGCAGTCTTCGTTGCAATATCAGCTTTTTTAAATCCAGAAGCTTTTAACTTAGGCTTTCCTGGAAGTATTAAACTTGGAAGTTTAATTGAAATGTCAATTGGCGCAGCAGTTGGCGCAATAACATTTTCAGGTTCAATAATTGCTTTTTTAAAACTTCAAGGAATAATGTCAGGCTCACCAATTACATTTAAAGGACAACATCCACTTAATGCATTAATATTAATTTCAATAGTGGTGATAACCTATCTTTTATGCTCAACTCAATCTTCTAATTTCTTCTGGGTTTTATTGGCAATTTCTTTTTTAATTGGTTTCTTATTAATCATTCCAATTGGAGGGGCAGATATGCCAGTTGTTATATCAATGTTAAACTCATACTCTGGTTGGGCGGCTGCAGGAATTGGTTTTACATTAGAGAATACTGCTTTAATAATTACAGGTGCATTAGTAGGTTCTTCAGGTGCAATACTTTCTTATATAATGTGCAAAGGTATGAATAGATCCTTTTTTAATGTTATATTAGGTGGATTTGGTGCAACAGAACAATCATCAACATCAGCAAATAAAGAGCAAAAGCCAGTCAAAAGTGGAAATGCAGAAGATGCAGCATTTCTAATGAAAAATGCTTCTTCAGTAATAATTGTTCCAGGTTATGGTATGGCTGTAGCTCAAGCGCAACATGCATTGAGAGAAATGGTAGATACACTTAAGAAAAATGATATTAAAGTATCTTATGCTATTCACCCAGTAGCAGGAAGGATGCCAGGTCACATGAATGTATTGTTAGCTGAAGCTAATGTGCCTTACGATGAGGTTTTTGAATTAGAAGAAATCAATAATGATTTTGCAAATGCAGATGTTGCTTTTGTTATTGGAGCAAATGATGTAACGAATCCAGTTGCAAAAACAGATCCGCAAAGCCCAATTTACGGCATGCCAGTTTTAGATGTAGAAAAGTGCAAATCAGTATTGTTTGTAAAAAGAAGCTTATCACCAGGATATGCTGGAATTGACAATGACTTATTTTATAGAGAAAATACACTGATGCTATTTGCTGATGCAAAAAAAATGACAGAAGATATAACAAAAAATTTATAAAATCATGAAAACTAAAATTTTCTGTGATATAGCAGAACTAGATTTAATTAAAAAATTTAATAAAAAAAAAATAGTAAAAGGTTTTACAACCAATCCAAGCTTAATGAGAAAAGCTGGAGCCAAAGATTATAAATTTTATTCAAAAAAAATTTTACAAATTTGCAAAAATAAACCTGTGTCACTGGAAGTATTTGCAGATGAATACACCCAAATGAAAAAGCAAGCTCTTCAAATTAACACCTGGGGAAAAAATGTTTATGTGAAAATTCCAGTCGTAAATTCTAAAAGTAAATTTATGGGAAAAATAATTAAAGAACTTAACAATCAAAATATTAAACTAAATATAACAGCTATATACTCAGCCAAACAAACAGAAAAGATTCTTAAATTGATTAACAAAAAAACTAAAGTAATAATTTCTATATTTGCAGGTAGAGCTGCAGATACTGGTAAAGATCCTATACCTGAATTTAAAAAAAGTATTGCAATGGCCAAAAAATTTAAAAATGTAGAGATTCTTTGGGCAAGTGTTCGAGAGCCTTATAATTATTTGCAAGCCAAACAACTTGGATGCCACATTATAACCATTCCACCTATCATTATTGAAAAAATTGAAAACTTTGGAAAGACATATGAACAATTAACCAAAGAAACAGTTAAGGCTTTTTTACTTGATAGTAGAAAATCTAAGTTTAGAATTTAATTAATTAATATAAATACCATATGAATTTATTTAGACCGCTGTTGTCATTTCTATTTTTAAAACATGCTTTTTTTTCATTTCGAGAGGGAAAGTCACCCATGAGAATTTTACATAATTTTTTTTTAAAAGACTTAAGTATTAAAGGATTAACATTGGATTTAGGATCTGGAAAAAATGCTAGCTATATGACGTTTATGAAAACAGAAGAATCTTCGATCAAGACAGTGGATTTTTTTAACAAGTCAGAGTTGAAGTTAGATCTGGAGAAGGAGATGAACTTAGAAAAAAATAAATATGACACAATAATTTTATTTAATACTCTTGAGCATATATATAACTATAAATTTTTAATATCTCAAATTAGCAAAACATTAAAACAAAATGGTAAATTTGAGATATTTGTTCCATTCTTAATTGGTTATCATCCCGATCCTAATGATTTTTTTAGACCAACTCATAAATACCTTAACGATATTTTAAATGAATGTGGATTTGATGGAGAAGTTTATTTAATTGGTGTTGGACCATTTATTTCCAGCTACCAAATGATTTTTAGATATTTAAAATTTTCAATATTCAAATTATTTTTTTTAATTATTGTGATTACTTTAGATAAATTACTAAGTTTGTTCTCAAAAGATTGGATGACTTACTACTGTGGAACACATGTTTCTGCAGTTAAAAAATAAAAATGAATATTTTATTGATAGAAGAAAAACAAAGCTTAAAATCTAGTTAACAATTATTTACTAACTTGAACATGATAAACGCAACTGTTGGGATATTAACTTTAAATAGTGCAAAAAATATTTTTAGATGCTTAAGTAATTTAGGACATTTTAAAGAAATAATCATTTTAGACGGTGGAAGTGTTGACTCAACTTTGGAAATTGCCAAAAAATTTAAATGTAAAATATTAAAACAAAAAAAAAATTTTAAATTTTCGAATAAAAGAATAAAAAATTTTTCTCTAGCTAGAAATTTTATCTTAGAAAAAGCTAAATATGATTTAGTATTAATGCTCGATTCAGATGAAATACTTCATAGTGGTTATTTTAATAAAATAGATTTTTTGTCAAAATCTACGATTATGAAAAAAAAATACTATTGCTATTTAATTCCAAGAGTTCCTTGTTTGGAAAATTCTGTCCACAAAAAAACAAATTTATATCCTAACTTTCAACCAAGGTTAATGTACAAATCAAATATTAAGTCTTATATAAAAAATGTACATGAAAAACCAATTCCAATTAATCAAAAATTAAAACAACTTAAAATAAACAGTTTCTATATTAGTTTTTCAGCAGAGCTAACAGATGCACAGATTAAAAAAAAACATGAATACTATACTTTGATTGAAAAAAAAATGACCTCAAAGACTTCTGTTAAAACAATATATTATATATTAAATGGTTTGTTCATACTTTTTAGAATGTTTATAAAAATTCTAATTTATAGAAAATCTAATAAAAAAATGATTAATTTTGAAAAAAAAACTATTACATCAAGAATGCTAAGAATGTATTCATTACTTATATCCAAATTTAATATTTTTGAATAATTTGATTATGATAAATAATAATTTTTATAAAAAATATTTTGTTCTTGTGTTATTTTTTATATTATATTTAAGTTTAATCTTTGGTTTTTATTTTGATGAAAATCTTAATTATGGAGCAATTCCAGATTGGGAAAATACAGATCTACCTGTCATAAATGATTTATCTCTTAATATTAAAAAAACTCTTTTAAATTACGAGAGTTACGGCCATAGGCACTCCCCAGTTTATCTTATTTTTTTGAGTTTATTTAAAAAGATAGGTATTTCATTAGATGGTATACGGTTATTGCACCTTAATTTTTCACTTTTTTTAATTTATTTTTTTTACAAATGTTTAGTATTAAAATTTTCTAATATAGAAAGAAATATATTACTATTACTATCTTTATCAATATTTTTATCTCCAACTTTCAGATCTTTAGCAATATGGCCGAGCTCAAGATTAATTGGATTAATATTTTTTTTAATTTCTATATATGAATTTTTAAAATTTTTAAATACACATAAGAAAATCAACATGTGGAAAAATGTAATTTTTCTAATAATTTCGTCTTATATTAGTCCTAACTTCTCTTTATTTATAATTTTTTATTTAAATTATTATTTTAGAAAAATAGAATTTAAAAATTTATTAGGGTTATTATTATTTTGCCTAATTAGTGCGTTACCAGCATTTTATTATATATTTTTTTTAGAAGTTAATTTTTTAATAGCTGCCACTCCTGGCGAAGACATAGATTCACCAATCGGCTTAAGTTTTAATTTATCAGATAAAATTTTAATAATTAGTAGTATTTTATTTTTTCATTTATTGCCTTTTTTATTAAATAAAGAATTTATTTTAGATATTATAAAGCCAACAAAACAAATTTTGATAAGCATTATACTATTTTTTATATTAAACTTATTTTTTTTTAATTATAAAATTATTTTTACAGGTGGAGGAGTTTTTTTTCAGCTATCAAACTTTATTTTTAGTAACAACTACTTATTTTATTTTATTAGTTTTATTTCGTTAATGCTGTTAATAAATTTTTCAAAAAAAAATATCGATAATTTTTTAGTTTTTTTTTTATTAATTATATCAAATATACAAAATACAATTTATCATAAATATTATGACCCTTTAGTTATGATCTTATTCTTTACATTGATTAGCCATCCTCTCAATTATAAGTTTTTTGAAGGCAGAAATAAAATTTATCATGTATATGTTTTTTATTTAATATTCATTTTTATGAGAATAATAAAAAACAATTATATATCTTAACACCTAAGTGATTAAATTATATTTGAATTGGTTGCGGGGGACGGATTTGAACCGCCGACCTTCAGGTTATGAGCCTGACGAGCTACCAGACTGCTCCACCCCGCGGTATAACTAAATTCTATTTTTAAGTTTATTTAGTTTTTTAACTCTTTTAATATTTTCTTGTAAAATTCTTTTTTTCTTTTCAGAGGGTTTCTCATAAACACTTTTTAGTTTTACTACTTTAAAGAATCCATCACGCTGTAGTTTTCGTTTAAGAACCCTAAGTGCCTGTTCAATGTTATTGTCTTTAACTTCTATTTTCGTAAATACCTCCAAAAAAGAGATTAACTATCACTTTAAAATTTTGATGTCTATTAAATTTATACATTAAACTTGTACTGCTTTTCTTTCTTTTTCTTTTAGCTTTTTTTCTCTTTTAATTCTTCTTTCAGCTTTTTCAATAGCTTCAACCAAATCTTTTTGGGTAAATAAGTTCATTGCAACAGGGTCTTTGGGATTTAAATTATTATAATTCCAATAACTTTTATTTCTGATCGAGGTTACCGAGTTTTTTGTGATAGAAACCAATTTTGCAATTTGAGAGTCTTTTAACATCGAGTGATGTTTTATTAACCATAATGCCGAGTCAGGTTTATCTTGTCTTTTTGACAATGGAACATATTTTTTAATTTTTTTATCAGAAGTTGAAATTTCAACATCCATGTTCTTAATTTGCAAGTCTCTATTTTCATCTTTTGATGACAATTCAATTTCTTCCTTGCTTAATTGACCAGATATAATTGGATTGTAAGCCATAATCCCCTTTGCTACTTCTCCATCAGCAATTCCTTGAACTTCAACCTCATGCAAGTTGCAGAAGGTTGCTATTTGCTTAAAAGTAAGAGTGGTATTTTCTACAAGCCAAACAGCAGTTGCCATAGGCATTAATGGAACGTTAGACATTTAATCCTTTTTTTCTGATCTGAAGTTTTGAAATTTTTTATTAAATTTACTTACCCGTCCTTTATCCATCAGTTTTTGTTTTCCACCAGTCCATGCTGCATGAGATTTTGGGTCTATTTCAAGCTTTAATAGTTCACCTTCTTTTCCCCAAGTTGATTTTGTTTCAAATTGAGTACCATCAGTCATTTCAACTTTAATTGTGTGATAATCTGGATGTATGTCTTTTTTCATAACGTGACTTATAACAAAAGAATTTTATAAAACAATTAAAAGTTCTTTAATTTTTCAAGTAATTTATCATTTATTGCCATACTAGACGCCCTTATTTTTAGTTTATTGTTTTTAGATAGGTCTATTTCATTAATCATACCACCAGCTTCTTTTAAAATTATTATACCTGCGGCTATATCCCATAAATTGAGATCATTTTGAAAATACCCATCATATCTACCAGATGCAACATAGGCTATATCAAGAGCTGCACTTCCTGATCTTCTTGTAGGTAGATCAATTTTATCTTTAGAATGGCCACCTGTTGCAAATAGACAGTTATTTATTTCCTTTTTTTTTGAAACTCTAATTCTTTGATTATTAAAAAAAGCACCATTATCTTTCTCAGCATAAAACATTTCATCTTTAATAGGATCATAAATTAATCCTGAAACAATCTCATCATTAGATTTTAATGCTATAGAAATTGCAAAGTGAGGGATGCCATGTAGAAAATTTGTTGTGCCATCTATCGGATCTATAATCCATATGTTATTTTTATCTTTATTTTTTTCAGACCCATCTTCTTCACTTATAATGGAATAGTAGGGTCTTGCTTTTTTTAATTCTTCAATAATTATTTTTTCTGCTTTAAGATCTGCATTTGAAACAAAATCAGATGGGCCTTTGATTGATACTTGCAGCTTTTCAATTTCTCCGAAATCTCGAATCAAAGTTCTTGATGCTTTTTCAGCTGCTTTTATCATAATATTTAGATTAGCCGATATTGATTGCATAGAATTTATATTTTTTTAATATATTCCATAGTTCTTGTATCAACTATGATTTTGTCTCCACTCTCTATAAACGGAGGCACTTGAATATTTATTCCATTATCTAAAGTTGCAGGTTTGTATGATGAGGAAACAGTTTGTCCTTTAAGAGCAACATCAGTTACTTCAATTACACAAGTAACTTGATTTGGTAATTCTACAGTCAAAGGTTTTTCATCATAAAAACTTATACTTACTTCGAGGTTTTCAGTTAATAGTTTACCTTTTTCTCCGACAGTATCTTTTTTAATATTGATTTGCTCATAGGACTTTGGGTCCATAAAATAATAATCAGTTTCGTCGCTATAAAGAAAATTGAATTTAATTTCATCAAGGGAAGCCTTTTCAATTGACTCACTTGATCTAAATCGTTCATTTAATTTTGTGTTTTTGTTTACACTTTTCATTTCTACTTGGGCAAAAGCACCTCCTTTTCCTGGCTTTACATGTTGTGTTTTTAAAACTTGCCAAAGATCATCTTTATATTCAATTAGCATTCCAACCCTAATTTCACTTGCATATATTTTCATTTTAATTTTCTTATAGCTTCTAGTGGTTTGTATTTTTTATTATTCCAAATGTAGCCTGAAATAGCTAAAAAGTTAGCTTTATTCAATAAGAGTTTTTTATAATTACTTAACTTTATTCCACCAATAGCCACAACAGGGGTATTTGTTATTTTTTTAGCCGATCTTAATATTTCAAGTTTTGCTTTATATCTAACTTTTTTCGTTTTGGATGAATAAAAAGCTCCAAAGGCTAAATAGTCAGCATTATCATTAATTGCTTTTTTACATAAATTTATGGAATTATGACATGTGATACCAATTATTTTATTTTTCAAAATTTTTCTAGCTTTTTGAATGCTCATATCTTTCTGACCTAAATGACAACCATCAGCATTTAATTTTTTTGCAAGTCTTGGCTCATCATTAATTAAAAATTTTACTTTATATTTTTTACAAATTTTTTTAATTTTTTTTCCAATTATTAACTTATTTCTAGTTGTTTCATTTTTTAATCTTAATTGAAAAAAATTTACTTTTTTGGATTTAAATACCAAAGATAGATCTGTATAAAAATCTTTATTTTCAATTTTATTTGGAGAAATTAAATAAACAAATTTTTTATTTATTTTATTTTGTTTCAAGTTCTGCTGACCATTTTCCTTGAGCTGCAAGGGTACACATATTAGCTCGGTGGTTAAAGATTTTTTGAGTATCTTGAATATTATTAATATCTTTTGACCAGAATTTAAGAGCGCTTTGTTGTAAGGCTCTTCCATATGAATAGGTCATGATAAAGTTTGAGTCATTATTTTTATTTATTAAATTTAAATTTTCAGTTGCCTCAACTTCTGATTGGCCACCTGATAAAAATGCAATTCCAGGTACTTCGGATGGAACATTTTCTTTAAGACATCTTATGGTAAGTTTAGCAACATCTTCACTAGATAACTTTTGATCTGAACTAGCTCCAGCTAAAATCATATTAGGTTTTAAAATTATTCCAGTCAAATCAATATTGTGAAGATCTAATTCTTCAAAACATTTTTTCAATACTATTGAAGTTTTATTAAAACAGTCTTCTGCAGAATGATTTCCATCCATTAAAACTTCTGGCTCAACTATTGGAACCATTTTACACTCTTGTACAATTGAAGAATACCTTGCAAGTGCATGCGCATTAGAGTGAATCGATAATTTACTCGGATATTTATTTGAAATATTGTATACACCTCTCCATTTTGTAAATCTTGCACCAAGCTTATAATACCTTTTTAATCTTTCTCTCAAATCATCTAAACCTTCTGTAATTTTTTCTTCAGTTGAGCCCGCCAATACTTTCGCACCAGTATCAACTTTTATTCCTGGTAAAGCACCAGAAGAAGAAATCAACTCAGGTACTGTTTGTTTTGATTTAGTGGTTTGTTTGATTGTTTCATCGTATAATATCACTCCACCAATACAATTTTTCATACCTTCTGAAGAGAAGAGAGTTTCTCTAAATAAAAGTCTATTTTCTGGAGAAGATTCAACATTTACACTTTCGAGTCTTTTAGTCATAGTTCCTGTGCTTTCATCAGCCGCAAGGATACCTTTTCCATTTGATAGAATCTTTAAAGCAATTTTATTTAATTCTGACATATTAATTTAGCGCTTTTATACCAGGAAGTTCTTTTCCTTCAAGATATTCTAAAAAGGCTCCACCAGCAGTTGAAACAAAATTAAAGTTATTAGTAACATCTATTTTATTTAATAAAGCTACAGTGTCACCTCCACCAGCCACAGAATAAATTGTATTAGATTTATTTTTTTCAACAATTTTATTTGCAATTTCTAAGCTGCCTTTTGCAAAATTTGGATTTTCAAAATAACCAGCTGGCCCATTCCATAAAATAGTCTCACTTTTTTCAATAAGATTATTAACTGTCTGTATTGTTTTGGGACCTATATCTAAAATTAATTCATCTTCAGAAACTTTGTTAACATCTTTTATTTTGGCTGATCCATTAAGATCCGTCCCTACGGTGACATCTTCTGGGTAAAGAATTTTACAATTGTTCTTTTTGGATAGATAAAATATCTCCTCAATTATTTGATCGCAATTAGCTTCTTGTATAGATTTTCCAATATTAAACCCTTTATACTTAAGCACATTATTCGCCATACCACCCACGATTACAATGTTATCAAATTTTGGAATCAAATTTTTAATAATATTAATTTTACTTGATATTTTGGAACCACCAATAATGCAAGTTACTGGTCTTTTGATTTTAGATGTAATTTTATTTAAGGCATCAATTTCTAAATTTAATTGAAGACCTGCGAATGAAGGAAGAAATTTTGTTATTTCAAAAATTGAGGCATGAGCCCTGTGTGAACATGAAAAAGCGTCATTAACATAAATGTCAGCCAGTCTTGCTAAATGTTTTGCAAACTCAATGTTATTTTCCTCCTCCTCTTGATAAAATCTAAGATTTTCAAGAATTACAATTTTTTCGTCTTGATCAATGAATAGGTCACTAGAATCTATTTCTTTTAGACTTTTTGTTATAAGTTTTATGTTTTCATTCAATTTTTTTTTTAAATTTTCGCATATAGGTTTAAGAGATAACTCATTAACAATTCTTCCCTTTGGTCTCCCAACATGAGATAAAATTATGATTTTAGCGTCATTTTTTAATAAAAATTTTATAGTAGGAAGAATTTTATCGATCCTTGTTGTATCTGTAATTCTGTTATTATCTAATGGAACGTTTAAATCAAGTCTAAGAAGTATTTTTTTTTGTTTAAGATTAAGTTCGTCTTTTATACTTCTCATTAAGAGATCTTTTGGAGATGTTCTGCAATATCACACATTCTGTTTGAAAAACCCCATTCGTTATCATACCAAGCTGAAATTTTTCCCATATTTTTACCCACAACATTGGTCAAAGAAGAATCTATAATTGCAGAGGCTGAGTTGTGATTAAAGTCAATTGATACTAGTTTTTCTTTTGTAATTTCTAAAACTTTTTTTTGTTGTTTTTTTATTGCTTGAGTAAAGGCTTCATTAATTTTTTCTTTATCTATTTCTTTTTTTGTACAAAAAACTAACTCTATTAGTGAAACGTTTGGAGTAGGTACTCTCATAGCTACACCTTCAAGCTTCCCTTTTAAAGAAGGGATAATTTCTCCGATGGCTTTTGATGCTCCAGTAGATGTCGGAACAATTGATTGGCTAGCAGACCTTGCTCTTCTTGGGTCTTTATGTGAATTATCTAAAATTCTCTGATCACTGGTAAAAGCATGAATGGTTGTCATGAAACCTTTTTCAATTTCAAAGTTTTCATTTAAAATATTAGCAACTGGAGCCAGACAATTAGTAGTACACGAAGCTGCTGAAATTATTTTATCATCATTTGTAAGGAGACTTTCATTTACACCATACACAATTGTTTTGTCGGCATCTTTACATGGCGCTGAAACAATAACTTTTTTTGCTCCATTTTTAATATGAGCTAATAATTTATCTTTAGAATTAAATTTTCCTGTACATTCAAAAACATAATCAACATTAAATTTTTTCCAATTAATATCTTCAATTTTAGACTCTTGAGAAAATGTAATTTTATTCTTATTGATAATTAGATGATCTTTATCAAAACCTAAATGTGCATCGAATTTTCCATGAACAGAGTCGTACTTTATTAATGTACAGCTTGTCTCAGAATTTGATCGGTTGTTAATATGTTTAATTTCAATATTTTTATTTTTACTTTCAATAATAGCTCGAATGACCATTCGACCAATTCTTCCCATTCCATTAATTCCAACTTTAATTGTCATATTTAGTTTTGCATTAAATTTTTTGTTTTTTTCACTATATCATCAACTGTTAATCCAAAATAATTATAAATTTCTTTATAAGGTGCACTTTTACCAAAATCATTAACACCAAAATTGATACCTTTATTTTTTATAAATTTATGCCAACTATCAGTAGAACCTGCCTCAATAGTAATTGCAAAATTTGTTTCATTTAAAATATCATTTTTGTAAGCTTCAGCTTGTTGTTCAAATATCTCTTGAGATGGAACAGATATAACTTTAGCATATATGTTGTCCGTGGCCAATTTATGACTAACTTCTAGAGCCAAGCTTACCTCCGAACCACTCGCAAAAATTGCAAGTTGAATATTTTGTTGAGATCTAAAAACTTCATATGCACCTAAAGAGCATCTATTTTCATTGGTGTGTTCTTTCCTAATCGGATCTAAATTTTGTCTTGTAAGAGCTAAAATACTTGGAGTTTTTTTATTTTCCAAAGCTAGTTGCCAGCATTCAAAAGTTTCAATCGTATCTGCAGGTCTAAAAACATTAAGATTAGGAATAGATCTTAATCCAGAAAGTTGTTCTATGGGTTGATGTGTTGGACCGTCTTCTCCTAACCCTATTGAGTCATGAGTCATCACATATATTACTCTTTGCTGCATCAGTGCCGACAACCTAATTGATGGCTTACAGTAATCACTAAATATTAAAAAAGTTCCGCCATAGGGAATTAAACTACTATGAAGAGAAATACCATTCATTATACCACTCATTGCATGTTCTCTAACCCCATAATGAATATAATTTCCTGAAAAATTATTTGGTTTAATTATTTGTTGACTATTAGTTTTTGTATTGTTCGAGCCAGCTAAATCTGCTGAGCCACCAATTAAAGCAGTATCGGTTTTAGTT
>JAOIRP010000072.1 GCA_028221385.1 Candidatus Pelagibacter sp. | reverse complement strand
TGCTCTAAAGAAGATGATAATAAAAGTAATTAACCTTCAGGTAAATTTTGAAAAAAATGAAAAAATTTCATTATTTGCAAATGGTTTAGTAAAAAAGATAAATGAATCAACATAGTTATAAAAAATTAATAACAATTATTACAGTTGTCAAAAATGCAGAGGATACTATTGAAAGATGTATTGAAAGTGTTCTTAGTCAAAAATACGATAAACTAGAATATATCATTATTGATGGAAATTCATCAGATAGAACAAGTAGAATAATAGATAAATACAAAAACAATATAAGCAAAATAATCGCTGAAGAGGATGATGGTATATGGGATGCTATGAATAAAGGTATTAAAATAGCCAGTGGAGAGATTATAGGGTTTCTAAATTCAGATGACTACTATTTTAATAATGCACTTGAAACAGTTAATAATTATTTTTCTAAAAATGATATCGATTTCTTATTTGGTTCTGTTGAAAAATACAAACTAATGCATGGCTATAGTCCATGGAAAATAAATTGGAGTTTTGGGTTTTATACATCTCACTCAGTAGGTTTTTTTATTGATAAGAAAAAACATTTAGATGTTGGATTATATAATAAAGAATATCTAAGCGCTGATTTAGATTTTTTTTATAAAATGATTGTAAATTTTAAAATGAATGGAATTGGATCAAAAAAAGAAGAGGTTTTCGGTAAATTCACAAAAGGTGGATTTTCATCTAAAATTAATTATGTTGATCATCTTATAGATTTAAACAAAATTAGAATTGATAATAAACAAAATTTTATATTTGTGTATTTTCTATTTTTTATCAAGATCATAAAAAAACCTATTAAATTTATTAAAGGTGTATTTGATAAGTTTAGTTAAAATATTATAACCCTTTGTATTTTTCTTTAAATTCTAAAAAACTAAAATGATTTTTATCTCTTAATGAAAGAATTGGTTTTTTCGTTTTCCATTTTATTTTTAATTTCTTATCATCATAAGGAATTCCAGACTCATTTTTGGCATCTCTATAATTGTCTAAATGATAGAGTATAGAAGCATTTTTGGATAAACACTCATATCCATGGGCAAAATAATTGGGAATATAAATTGAGTCACCTTCATTCAGTAAGAAATAATAAACTTTTCCAAAGGTTTTAGAATTTTTTTTTAAATTAACAGCTACATCTAATATTTTTCCCGAGGTTACTGTAATGATTTTTGTTTGTTTATTCTTTAATTGAAAATGTAATCCTCTTATTACTTTTTTTTTAGAATACGCCATAGCAGTAAATTTAAATTTTTTTTTAAGTTCTTTTTCTAAAAAAATTTCTTGGAAATATCCTCTATTATCAAAGTATCTAGTTTTTTTAAAAATATATGGTTTAAGTAATGTTTTCATGAAAATATGCTTTAATAATTAAATTTTTTATATGCCATTATTGTCTTTTTTAATCCAAAATTTAAATTAGTAAATTTTAGATTTTTAAAATTTTTCTTTAGTAAGTTGTTAGATCCATGAGTTTTAAACATTTCACCTTTCACAAACCCTGTTTTTACAATCTTATTTGTATTATTTCCATAAATTTTGTTAATCAAATTTACTAAATAAGTGGTTTTAATTGGTTTTGATCTACAGATATTTAGTATTTTATTATCAGGAATTTTTTTCATAGTTAAAATTAAAACTTTAACTAAGTCATCTATATAAGTGAAGTCTCTAAAATTCATGCCATTATTGTGCAATAAAATTTTTTTATTTTTTTTTATAGAATCTAAAAATTTATGTATGAACATATCGGGTCTTCCTAATGGTCCATATACTGTAAAAAATCTATATATCATATATTCAGTGTCACTATTAATAAATCTTTTTTTAATTATTTGTTCACACTTAACTTTTGTTTTGGCATAATAATTTTTTGGATTTTTCTTAAAATTTTCTTTAATTGGAAATCTTTTTTGATCACCGTATACAGAGCTTGATGAAGCAAAAATAAATTTTTTTATTTTATATTTTTTACAAATTAACGATAAATTTTCTGTAGCGATTGTATTATTTTTTTTATAGCTAAGAG
>JAOIRP010000071.1 GCA_028221385.1 Candidatus Pelagibacter sp. | reverse complement strand
CATTGGTCAATCCATTCCTATCTATTTATACGAAATTTCTCATGGAACAGAAAAAACACAAAATGAAGCAATAATTTTTTATGGAATTTGTTTTATTTTATTTAGATACTTTGACATTATGAAGCCATTTCCAGTAAGTTTTTTTGATAAAAATTTCAAAAATAGTTTTGGTGTTATAATGGATGACGTTTGTGCTGGGTTTTATGTTGTCTTATCACTAATTTGTTTCGTGATTTTAAAAAGTTATATTTTGTAATGAAAAATCTTGTAAAAAAGTTATTAAAAAAAAAGCTTAAAATTTCTGTTGCAGAGTCCTGTACAGGGGGAATGCTTGCAAGCTCAATTACTTCTATCAGTGGTGCATCTAAAGTATTTAGCTTAGGTCTTGTTACTTATTCTAATCAAGCAAAAATTAATGTTTTAAAAGTAAATAAAAAAATTATCAAAAAATATGGAGCTGTAAGCGCTGAATGTTGTGAGGCAATGGTCAAGAATTTAGCAAAGATATCTAAAGCTCAGATTAATATATCTATAACTGGAATAGCTGGACCAAATGGAGGAACAAAATCAAAGCCTGTTGGATTAGTTTATATTGGAGTTAAAAAAGGTAATAGATTATTGATATCTAAAAATTTTTTCAAAAAAAAATCAAGAAATTCAATTCAAAAAGTTACGGTTAAAAGATCTCTAGAAATTTTAAATTCTTTAATCTAAATAAATTATATCGTTTCAGCCCTTTTTTGAAAGGCATCAGCGATTTTGTTCAAACCAAATTCAAATGATTTTTCCATTAATACATTTAGAAATTTATTTTTAATCTCAAAATCTACATCAAAATAAACTTCTGTTGTGTTATTGTTTTCTACAAACTTCCAATTATTTTGCAAATGTTTTAACGGACCATCTAAATTTGTAACATTAATTGTATCATCTTTCTTATTATATCTGACATCACTTTTGTATGTATCGCTGAAGGGACCTTTTCCTATTGTAAGATCTGCTATAATATAAATTTTATCATCCTTTATTTTTCTTTCATAAACTTTCGAATTCAAACAAAAAGGAATAAATTCAGGATATTTTTCTATATCCAAAACAAATTCAATAAGTTTATCTTTTTTTCTATTTATTACTCTTTTAACAGATGCCTTGGGCATTAATGATTATTAATTCTATTTTGTTGTAGTTTAGTAAAATCCTCATCTGCATGATAAGACGATCTAGTTAATGGTGTTGATGAAACTAACAAAAAGCCTTTAGATTTTGCAATTGTTTCTAATTCTTTAAATTCATCTGGATGATAGTAACGATCTAAAGGATGGTGTTTAACCGATGGTTGTAAGTATTGACCGATTGTTAAAAAATCTACATCTGCAGCTTTCAAATCATCCATAACTTGAATAATCTCTTCTTTTTTTTCTCCCAATCCAACCATCAATCCTGATTTTGTAAAAACTTTTTTGTTTAAAGATTTAGCATTTTTAAGAAGTTCTAATGATGAAAAGTATCTAGATCCTGGTCTTACTTTTAGGTAAAGTCTTGGAACTGTTTCAATGTTGTGATTAAAAACATCTGGGTTTGCGTCTAATACTTTTTTATAAGCATCTCCTTTTCTTAAAAAATCTGGAGTTAAGACTTCAATAGACGTATTTGGATTTTGTTTACGCGTTTGATTAATAACATCATGGAAATGATTAGACCCACCATCATCAAGATCGTCTCTATCAACTGATGTAATTACAACATGCTTTAAATTTAATTTTCTTACAGCTTCAGATATTTTGATGGGTTCTAATGGATCTAACTTTCCAGGTTTTCCAGTTTTAACATCACAGAATGCACACGCTCTTGTGCAGGTATCTCCCATGATCATAAAAGTTGCGTGTCTCTTGCTCCAGCATTCGGTTATATTTGGACAGTTTGCTTCCTGACATACTGTTACGAGATTATTACTATTTACAACTGTTTTAGTTAAAAAAAATTCTTTACTATTAACTAATTTTGATCTGATCCAAGATGGTTTTTTCTTGATTGGATTTATTGGTTTATTTACTTTTTCAGGATGTCTAACTGTCATTAATTTTTAATTATATAAAGGGTCTCGCCTTCTTTGCCAA
>JAOIRP010000070.1 GCA_028221385.1 Candidatus Pelagibacter sp. | reverse complement strand
ATTTTAAAGAATTTTTTGTCCATATGTGTTTACTAAAACTACTCCAAAAATAATTAAAAATAACCCTAGAATTGATTGCCAAGTCAGAGTTTGCCTAAAGATTACGTAGCCCATTATAGCAATAGTAAAAATTCCTAGACCACTCCAAGTTGCATAAACAATTGCAATTGGAATTTTATCTACAACAAAAGTTAGGAGATAGAACGCAGAAAGATATAAAATAGTAAGAGCTGCAGTAGGTATCAGTTTGGTAAAGTTTTGTGAAACAGGTAACAACATTGTTCCTCCTACTTCACAAAAAATTGCACCTATCAAAAAGATGTATGTTTTAGTCATTATTTTAGAATATCATTTTTAATTAAATCTTCTTTAATTTCCGTCAAAATTGCTGGATCATCAATTGTAGCTGGCATTTTATAATCTTCTTTATCAGCAATTTTTCTAATTGTTCCTCTTAGTATTTTTCCAGATCTGGTCTTGGGTAACCTTTTAATGACAATAACAATTTTAAATGCTGCAACAGGACCAATTTTATCTCTAACCATTTTTATACATTCCTTTGAGATAGTTTCGTGGTTTTTTTCAACTCCTGACTTAAGCACAACTAGCCCTATTGGTAATTGTCCTTTCAATTTATCGGCTATTCCTAATACCGCACATTCTGCAACTGACTGGTGTTCTGATAAAACTTCCTCAATTGCTCCAGTTGATAACCTGTGACCTGCAACATTTATAATGTCATCTGTTCTAGACATAATCCAAATGTAACCATCTTCATCGATATGACCTGCGTCGTAAGTTTCATAGTAACCCTTATAATTAGTCATGTAGTTATCCTTATACCTTTTGTCAGCGTTCCAAAGAGTTGGAAAAGTACCAGGTGGTAATGGAAGTTTAACAACTATATCACCCATCTCATTGGGTTTTGCTAAAGTTTGATCTGGTTTTATAATTTTAACATCATAACCAGGAACTGCTTTACATGCTGAACCATATTTTGTTTTCATCATTTCAATACCTGTACAATTTGAACTAATTGCCCAACTTGTTTCAGTTTGCCACCAATGGTCAATCACTGGAACTTTTAATAAATTTTCTGCCCACTTTATTGTGTCCGGGTCAGCTCTCTCACCTGCTAAAAACAATGACTCAAATTTACTTAAATCATATTTTGAGAAAAACTTACCTTCAGGGTCTTCTTTTTTAATAGCTCTAAAAGCAGTTGGTGCTGTAAAAAGTGATTTTACTTTATAGTCTGAAATTATTTTCCAAAAAGCGCCAGCATCAGGAGTGCCAACAGGTTTTCCTTCAAATAACACTGTAGTGCACCCTTTAAACAAAGGAGCATAAACAATATATGAGTGCCCAACAATCCAGCCGATGTCACTTGCCGACCACCAAACATCATCAGCATCAATGTTGTAGATGTTTTTCATAGTCCATTTAAGAGCAACTATGTGACCACCAATATCTCGAACAATACCTTTTGGTATACCTGTAGTTCCAGAGGTATATAAAATATAAGCTAAGTCATTTGAATTCATTTCAACACAATCCACCTCTTTTGCATTTGAAAGTGCCTCATTCCAACTAATTTCTTTTGGAGCGTTTAATTCAACAGTGTGATCTATTCTTTGAAATAAAATCATTTTTTCTATTTTATGAGAAGCCATCTTAATAGCTGCATCTACCAGTGGTTTATACTCAACTGTTTTTCCAGGCTCAAAGCCACATGAAGCAGTGACTATTACTTTTGCTTTACTGTCATCAATTCTGCTAGCAAGTTCATTTGAGGCAAAACCGCCAAACACAACAGAGTGAATTGCTCCAATTCTTCCACATGCTAACATTGCTATAACTGCCTCTGGGATCATGGGCATATAGATTATAACTCTATCACCTTTGTTTACTCCCTGATTTTTAAGAGCCCCTGCAAATTTTGAAACTTTTTGTCTTAATTCTTTGTATGTAAACTGTTTTTTGTTTCCAGTTATTGGACTATCATAAATTAATGCTAGCTTTTCACCTCTTCCTTGGTCGATATGTATATCTAAAGCATTATAACAAGTGTTAGTAACTCCATCTTCAAACCATTTGTAAAAGGGAGGGTTGTCTTTATTTAAAATTTTTGTTGGTTT
>JAOIRP010000007.1 GCA_028221385.1 Candidatus Pelagibacter sp. | reverse complement strand
TAACTAATTTTCTAAATACTAAATCTGCTGCTTGGACAGAGTTAGTCCCTTCATAAATTGGCGTAATTCTATTATCTCTATAAAGTTGTTCTATTCCTTGATCTTTTGTGTATCCATAGCCACCATGAACCTGCATTGCTTCACTTGTTATTTCCATTCCCATGTCAGTAAACATTGTTTTAACTACTGGTGTCATTAAGGAAACAAGATCTGAAGCTTCTTGTTTAACTTTTTCATCTGGGTGATAAAGACTAACTTCTGTTTGTTGAGACAGCCAAAAACATAAAGCTCTCTCACCTTCAATGATAGATTTCATATTAAGCAAAGATTTTTTAATATCAGCATGTTCAATGATAAAATCTGCACCGTTAGTTGATTTTGTATTATTTGTTTTTCCCTGTTTTCTCTCTTTCGCATAACTTAAAGAATTTTGATATGCAATTTCAGAAATTCCTAATCCTTGTATTCCAACAACAATTCTTTCTAGATTCATCATGGTAAACATTGCATTTAAACCTTTATTCTTTGATCCAATCATATAACCAACTGCATCATCAAAATTTAATACACAAGTAGCAGATCCTTTTATTCCCATTTTGCTTTCTATAGATCCTGTCGAAATCCCATTTCTAGCTCCAACAGAACCATCTTCATTTACAATAAATTTAGGTACCAAAAATAAACTTATCCCCTTTGTTCCAGCTGGAGAGTCAGCTGCTCTTGCAATTACTAAATGAATAATATTTTCTGTTAAATCATGATCACCTGAGGTAATAAAAATTTTTTGGCCACTTAATTTAAAAGTTCCATCTGATTGTTCTACTGCTTTTGTTTTTAAAAGCCCCAAATCAGTTCCACAAACAGGTTCTGTAAGACACATTGTGCCACTCCACTTTCCTTCTACCATTTTCGGTAAGTATTTATCTTTTATTTCTTCGGTTGCGTGATGTGAAATACAATTGTAGGCACCGATACTTAGTTCGCTGTAAAGTTTAAAAGATAGACTTGCCGAAGAAAGCATTTCATCAAAAAAAGCACTTACAGTTTTTGGCATTCCTTGCCCACCATATTTAGGATCACATGAAAGTGAAGTCCAGCCATCCTCTATATACTTTGAATAAGCCTCTTTATAACCTGGTGGTGTTCTAACCACACCATTTTCCAAAACAGTTGGATTTTCATCTCCTGATTTTGCCAATGGTAGAATTAGATTCTCATTAATTTTTGCTGCTTCAACTAAGATATCTTTTACAAGTTCTGTATTTACCTCTTTATATTTTTCAATTTCATTATAATTTTTATTATTTCTTAATTTTTCAAAAAGAAACATCATATCTTCAACAGGTGCTGTGTAATTTGGCATTCCGGAACTTTAGAATAATTCTAGAATTATTGCAATTTTGAAATTATCGCATCGCCCATGTCAGATGTTGATGCTTCTTTTGTGCCTTTTGACAATATATCTTTGGTTCTTAGGCCATCATTTAACACTTCTTGAACTGCTTTTTCTAAAGCATCAGCCTCATTGTCTAGATCTAAAGAATATCTAAGTGCCATTGCAAAGCTCAAAATTGATGCAATCGGATTTGCGATACCTTTTCCTGCTATATCTGGCGCGGATCCATGAATAGGTTCATACATTGCCCTCATCTCTCCATCTTTATTTTTTGCTCCAAGTGAAGCTGATGGTAATAGCCCTAATGATCCTGTTAACATTGAAGCTTGATCTGAAAGCATATCTCCAAATAAATTATCTGTAACTATTACGTCAAATTGTTTTGGATTTCTTAAAAGTTGCATTGCACAATTGTCAGCAAGCATATGGCTTAATTCTACATCCTTATATTCTTTATCATGAAGTTCTTGGACTTCTTCTCTCCAAAGTTGACCTGCTTCCATTACATTTGACTTTTCACACGAAGTAACTTTATTTGATCTTTTTTTTGCTAAATCAAAAGCTACTCTTGCAACTCTAACTATTTCACTAGTGGTATAAGTATGAGTATTAATACCTTTTCTTTCTCCATTTTCGATTGGTTTAATTCCTCTTGGTTCTCCAAAATAGATTCCTCCCGTTAACTCTCTAACTATCATAATGTCTAAGCCTGACACAATTTCAGATTTGAGTGTTGACGCATCTACTAATTGCTCAAAACATATTGCAGGTCTTAAATTAGCAAATAATTTCAATTCTTTTCTTAATTTTAATAATGCTCTTTCAGGTTTTTTAGAGAAATCTAAATTATCCCACTTAGGTCCACCGACTGCCCCTAACATTACGACTTCACTTTCAAGAGCTTTATAAAAAACTTCATCTGTAATTGGAGTTCCATGTTTATCAAAAGAACAGCCTCCTGCTAAATCTTGATCAATTTCAAAATCTAAAGATTTATTGGAATTAAACCATTCAATAACTTTTTTTACCTCTTGTATTACCTCAGGACCAATACCATCACCAGGTAACAACAAAATTTTTCTTTTTTTAACTTTAATCATTAAATATCCAAGGTTTATCTTTTTTTAAATTTTTTTCAAAATCATCGATTTTATCTTCTTTGGCTAAAGAAAGCGCAATATCATCCAAGCCTTCTAATAAACATTTTTTTTTAAAAGGATCAATATTAAATTTAATTTCATTGTTTCCAAAAATAATCTTTTCATCAGTTAGGTCTATTGAGATTTCTTCTTTTCTTTTTGAATATTCAGATAATTCTTTAATTTTTTCCTCCTCTAAAATTATTGGTAAAATTCCATTTTTAAAACAATTGCTATAAAATATATCAGCATAACTTGAGCTAATTACACACGTAATTCCAAAGTCTAATAATGCCCAAGGCGCATGCTCTCTTGACGAGCCGCATCCAAAATTTTTGCCAGCAATTAATATTTTAGATTGATTATACGGTTCTTGATTTAGTGTAAAATCTTTAATTTCATTTCCTTGATCATCATATCTCATTTCAAAAAATAAATTTTTACCTAACCCAGTTCTTTTAATTGTCTTTAAAAATTGTTTGGGAATAATCATATCTGTATCAATATTTACAATTGGTAAATACGCAGGAATACTTTTTAATGAATTAAATTTTTGCATTTTATTTCTGGTACTTTCTAACATCGTCCAAATTACCTGAAATAGCGGCAGCTGCTGCCATTCCTGGACTGACTAAATGAGTTCTTCCACCTCTACCCTGTCTACCCTCAAAATTTCGATTTGAAGTTGAGGCACATCTTTCTTCTGGCTTTAACTTATCTGCATTCATCGCAAGACACATCGAGCACCCTGGCTCTCTCCATTCAAAGCCTGAATTTGTAAAAATTTTATCAAGTCCTTCCTGTTCTGCTTGCTCTTTAACCAATCCAGATCCTGGAACTACCATTGCATGTACGTGCGAGGCTTTTTTCTTATCTTTTAAAATTTCTGCCGCTTCTCTTAAATCTTCAATTCGTCCATTAGTACAGCTTCCAATAAAGACCTTATCTATCTTTATATCTTTTGCTAAAGTATCAGGCTTCAGGCCCATGTATTTTAATGACCTCTCAATAGAGTTTTTTCTATCTACATCTTTTTCTTTTTCAGGATTTGGAACTTTTTCATCTATAGTAATAACATCTTGAGGAGAAGTTCCCCATGTAATCATTGGTAAAATATCTTCAGCAGCTAAACTTATTTCTTTATCAAATTTTGCATCTTTGTCAGTTTTTAAATTTTTCCAATATTCAATTGCCTTGTTCCAGTTTTCATTCTTAGGCGACATTGGTTTATTTTTTAAATATTCAATAATTTTTTCATCTGGAGCAATTAAACCTGCTCTTGCACCTCCCTCTATTGTCATATTACAAATCGTCATTCTTTGTTCTACGCTTAAAGCTGAAATTAAACTTCCTGCATATTCTATTACAGATCCTGTGCCGCCTGCTGTTCCAATTTTTCCAATAATTTGAAGTATTACATCTTTTGAGGTAACACCAACTGGAAGTTTACCATTAACATTAATTCTAAAATTTTTTGCTTTCTTTTGAACAAGAGTCTGGGTAGCCAAAACATGTTCTACTTCTGAAGTTCCAATTCCAAACGCTAAGGCACCAAATGCACCATGAGTTGCTGTATGACTGTCTCCACAAACAATTACTGTTCCTGGTTGTGTAAAACCTTGTTCTGGTCCAATGATATGAACTATGCCCTGTCTTTTGTCATCCATACCTAAATACTGAACTCCAAACTCCTTACAATTTTTTTCTAGTGTATCTACTTGAATTTTTGACTCCTGATCAGCTATTCCTTTTGTTCTGTCTGTAGTTGGAACATTATGGTCAGCTACTGCCAATGTTAAGTTTGGCTGTCTTACTTTTCTCTTTGAATTTCTTAAACCTTCAAATGCCTGAGGGCTGGTTACTTCGTGAACTAAATGTCTATCTACAAATAGCAATGCTGTCCCATCACTTTGCTGATCAACTAAATGATCATTCCAGATTTTATCATAAAGAGTTAGGGCCATGAAAAAAAATTATTTTTTTTCTTCAGAACTTTCTGTTTTTGGTTCTGGTTGACTTTCAGGCTGTTTTTCAGATTCTGAAGAAACAGGTGCTAAAGTTTCTTCAGTCACCATTTCAGGTTTTGCATCCACTTCTATACCAATTTTTTTTCTAATCTTTTCAGCAATTCTAGCTGATTTACCTGTTCTGTCTCTTAAGTAGTAAAGTTTTGCTCTTCTTACTTTACCGTGTCTAATAACTACAATTGAGTCAATAACGGTACCGTATAAAGGGAAAGTTCTTTCAACACCTTCTCCAAATGAAATTTTTCTTACAGTAAATGAAGAATTTAAATCTCTACTTTTTTTTGCGATACATACACCTTCAAAGTATTGAACTCTCTCTTTTTTACCTTCAGTAATTCTTACACCCACTTTAACAACATCGCCTGGGAAAAAATCTGGTATTTTTTTCTCAGTTAATATTTTTTTAACATTATGAGCATTAATTTCTTCAATAGTTTTCATATTAATGTTTATTAATTTAATTTTTCTTATATTTTTTCCACAAATCTGGTCTTCGGACGCGTGTTATAGCCTCTGATTGGGATAAACGCCAGTCTTTAATTTTACAGTGATCTCCAGATAAAAGTACATCTGGAACGCTTTTTTGCTCCCAAATCTGTGGTTTTGTGTATTGAGGGTATTCTAATAAACCGTTTTCAAAACTCTCTTCACTTTTAGACTGTTCGTTTCCCAAAACTCCAGGTAATAATCTTAATATACTATCTAAAACAACAAAAGATGCTGTTTCACCTCCAGACAAAATAAAATCACCAATGCTAAGTTCTTCTATGTTACGGGTATTCAATATTCTTTCATCAACACCTTCAAAATGGCCACATATTAAACTTATAGATTCTTCTTTTGAGAGTTCTATGGCCAATTTTTGATCGAGCTTTTTTCCTTTTGGAGATAAATAAAAAATTCTTTCATTTTTTTTTTTATTTTGATCAATTGATTTAGCTAAAACATCAGCTTTTAATAGCATGCCAGAACCACCACCAAAAGGCGTGTCGTCTACCGTTTTGTGTTTATCTTCTGCAGCGTCTCTAATGTTGGTAACTGTAAGGTCCCAAAGTTTATTTTGTAACGCCTTACCGTAAAGACCTTTGCCTAGAAGACCAGGATAAATTTCTGGATAAAGTGTAAAAATTTGGGCTCGCCACATGTATCCAACTATTTAGTCTCTTCTTTTGGTGCTGCGTCTGCTTTAGGAGCTTCTGCTGCTGGTGCTGCGTCTGCTTTAGGAGCTTCTGCTGCTGGTGCTGCGTCTGCTTTAGGAGCTTCTGCTGCTGGTGCTGCGTCTGCTTTAGAAGCCGCTTCATCACCTTCTTTTTTTCTTTCCTTTTTAGGAATAGCTTTATTTGGATTATTTCCATTTGCAGGCATTGGCATCAATTCGTTTTCTCCCAAAATTCTAGCCACTCTTGTTGTTGGTTGTGCTCCTTGACCTAACCAATATTTAATTCTTTCTGCCTCAAGTCCTACTCTTTCTTTTTTATCTTTTGGTAAAAGAGGATTAAAAAATCCTACTTTTTCGATAAATCTTCCATCACGTGCAAAACGGCTATCTGCAACAACAACTTTGTATACTGGTCTTTTTTTTGTTCCGCCTCTTGATAATCTTAGTTTTAACATTTTCTCTCCTTTATTTTTTATTTAAGTTGATTTAGTAGCTCTGGAGGTATTCCTTTATCAGACATACCCTTCAGGTTTCCTTTTGACATCTTTTTCATCATTTCAGACATCATTTTAAATTGCTTAAGCAATTTATTGATAGTGGCCGCATCTGTTCCAGAGCCATTAGCAATTCTTTTTTTTCTAGAACCATCGATAACTTTGGGGTTCTCTCTCTCTTTCTTTGTCATAGATAAAATTATTGCTTCATTTAGAGTAATAATTTTTTCATCAATTCCTGCTGCATCCATTTGTGATTTCATTTTAGAAATACCTGGCATAAACGACATAACTCCCTCTATACCACCCATTTTTTTCATTTGTCTTAGTTGTGTTAGATAATCCTCCATTGAAAATTGGCCTTTTTTTAAATTCTCTTCCGCCTTTTTAATATTTTCTTCCCCAAGATCTTCTGCTGCTTTTTCAACAAGAGTTACTATGTCTCCCATCCCAAGTATTCTGTTTGCGATTCTATCTGGGTGAAAAACCTCTAGATTTTCTATTTTTTCTCCTACCCCTAAAAATTTAATTGGAACTTGAGATACATATTTCATACTAACTGCAGCTCCACCTCTTGCGTCACCATCAGCTCTCGTCAAAACAATACCTGTTAGATTTACTGTATTTTTAAATTCTTTTGCAACTTCCGCAGCAACTTGACCAGTTAAAGAGTCTGCAACTAAAAATGTCTCTGTAGGATTTATTATATTTTCAATTTGTTTAATTTCACTCATCATTTGAAGATCAATTTGTGTTCTTCCTGCAGTATCAAATAAAATAATTTCAGCACCATTTAAGTTTGCAGCGCTCACTGCTCTTCTACAAATATCAGCTGGTAACTGTCCTTCAATAATAGGTAAAGTCAAAATATTATTTTGTTCACCTAAGGATTTTAGTTGTTCTTGTGCTGCTGGTCTATAAACGTCAAGACTGACCATCATTATTTTCTTTTTTTTATTTTTCTCTAAATACTTTGCTAATTTTGCCGTTGTCGTAGTTTTACCAGAACCTTGAAGGCCCACCAACATCATTGGGACAGGTGGAACGGCATTTAAATTTATGTCTGTATTGCTTTCCCCTAGAAGAACAACTAGTTCATCATAAACAATTTTAACAACCATATCACCTGGTGATGTTGATCTAATTATTTCTTGACCTAAAAGTTTTGGTTTAACTTTTGTTATAAAATCTTTAGCAACATCAAGAGATACATCTGCCTCTAGTAGAGCTTGTCTAATATTTCTCAGTCCTTCATCTACTTGATTCTCATCTAGAGACGGAGCTTTTTTTAAAGAAGAAAAAATTTCTTCGAATTTATTTGTTAAGTTTTCAAACATAATAATTACACCCAGCAGTAATCGCACTAGTGGGCGAAGCCTCGCTGACTAGTGTCGATCTCTTTGTTTCCAAAGACACCGCAAATTTAACGTTTTTGCGGAAACGCCAACAACCTATAATAGAGGTTCAAAAAGTCAATAAATAAGTTAAATATCTATATATGGATATTAAAGCTTTCAAAATGGATGGTTTAGGCAATGATTTTGTAATCATTGATCAGCGTACCGATGAACAAAAATTTAACAAAGATCAGATAATTAAAATTTGTGATCGAGGCTTTATTGGCTGTGACCAACTTATTTTAATTAAAAAGGATAAAGATAAAAATTTAATTTTAGAATTTTATAATTCAGACGGTAGCATATCGGGTGCTTGTGGTAATGGAACAAGATGCGTTGCTGACTTATTGTCAAAAGAGAGTAATCAAAAAGAAATAACAGTACACACATCCTCAGGTGTTTTAAAATCAAAAATATTGGAAAATAATGTTGTTGAAACTGAAATAGGTATTCCAAAAACCAATTGGAATGAAATTCCTTTAGCTAAAGAAATAGATACTAAAAATCTTAAAATTGAAATTAGTGACAAAAATAAAAAAAAACATATTGGAGGGACTGCTGTTAATGTGGGTAATCCACATGTGGTTTTTTTTGTAAATGATATAGGAAATTTTGATTTAAAAAGTATTGGGCCTGAAATTGAAAACTATGACTTATTTCCTGAAAAATGCAATGTAACACTAGCAAAGGTAATCAATAATAATTTAATTAAAGTTAAAGTGTGGGAAAGAGGCGCTGGGCTTACAAAAGCTTGTGGCACAGCTGCTTGTGCAACAGCTGTAGTGGGTAATTTATTAAATTTGACAGATAAAGCTGTTGACATAGAATTTGAACTAGGAAAATTAACAATCTCTATTGATGCCAAAAATAGTATTCACATGAAAGGACCAGTTTCTAATATCAAGGATATTGAAATTAAATTGTAATGGGTATCTTTGATAAATTTAAAATTGGTTTTAAAAAAAGTGCATCTACTTTTACATCTGGTTTAAAAAATATTATTATAAAAACAGAAATTGACGATAAGACACTTGATCAAATTGAAGAATACTTAATACAGTCAGATGTTGGTTTAGAGGCAGCTGAAGAAATTAAAACAATTATTAGCCAAGAGAAAATAGATCCAAAAAAAAATACAATTGAACAAGTAAATTTAATACTAAGAGATTATATAATTAATCTAATGAAGCCTTTAGAAAATGAAAGTTTTTTTGATAAAAAAGATAAATTAAATGCTGTTCTTGTATCGGGCGTTAACGGAGTTGGCAAAACTACTACCATAGGAAAAATAGGAAAAATATTAAAATCTAACGGTAACAAAGTTATGTTTTCTGCTTGCGATACCTTCAGGGCTGCAGCAATAGAGCAGTTAGAGAATTGGGCAAACAAAATTGATGTTCAAATTATTAAATCTACTCAAGGATCTGATCCAGCCTCTGTTGCCTACAAAGCTGTGGAAGATGCAATGAAAAGTAATTTTAACCACGTTTTAATTGATACTGCTGGAAGACTGCAAAATAAAAAAAACTTAATGGAAGAATATAAAAAGATTGCAAATGTAACAAAAAAAATAGACCGTAATGCACCTCATGATGTAATCCTAGTGCTTGACGCAACATCAGGTCAAAATGTTCTTAATCAAGTCGAAGAGTTTAATAAAGTTATTCCTATCACAGCTTTAATAATGACAAAATTAGATGGTACTGCAAAAGGTGGTATTTTGCTTGCACTAGCTAAAAAATATAAACTCCCAATAATTGCCCTTGGCCTTGGAGAAAAAGAAGACGATTTACAAATTTTTAATTCGACAAAATTTGCTGAAGCCTTTGTGCAGATTAGTTAATTAAATTGTGACTTAATTCAAACTTTTTATGAAAGAGCTTAGTGCAAATACAAGCTTATCATCATATTCCATCATATGATTGTCATATTTTGTGAAATACGAATATTTAGGTTTATTTGCTATTTCATAAATTTTTTTACCCATTTTAAAAGGAACAATTTGATCAGCCTCTCCATGCATTACTAAAATAGGAATATTAATATGTTTAATTTTTTTTTCATTTTCATATCTATCCTTTAATAAAATGCCTACTGGAATATAAGGATAAACATTTTTTGCAGCATCAACCATTGAAGTAAAAGGTGTTTCTAAAACTAAACCTGCAAATTTTCTATTTTGCGCAATGTGTGTAGCGATACCAGTTCCAAGAGACTCTCCATAAATCACAATGTCTTTATCTGATAAACCAATATTTTTTAACCAATCTATTGTGCTTTTGCCGTCCTCATAAAGTCCCTTTTCTGTGGGCTTACCAGAATTTCCACTAAAACCTCGCCAAGATATAATCAAAAAATTTACATCAATATCTTTAAAATGATTTAATTTATGAATTCTATTTTCAAGCTTTCCAGCGTTTCCATGAAAGTAAACTACAGTTTTAAATCTATTAAGGTCTTTTTTATGAAACCATCCTAATAAGTTTATATTATCAGATGTTTTAATTTGAACTTCTTCAATATCTACTTTTAGTTTATCATTAAAATAATTATTTACATTTGGGTGATATAATAAACTTCTCTGAAAAAAGAATAAAAAAACTAGAACAATTAAATAGATAAGTGATGAGGCTATTATTATACTCAATAATAAATTTTTATTTTTTATCAAAGAAAGCTTCGTAAACCATCATAAAAATTGCAACAGCCATTAAAATAAATACTGGAAGCACATCCCAAAAACCAATCATAGAAGATCTTGTTAGCGTTGTTGCAAGACCTATTAAAAATGCTGCAGCAAGCAAAGATCCTAATAATGTTGTTATTTTATTTAGCATATTTTTTACAACTTTTTTCTAACCAATTAGCTACACCTAAAAACCTTAGATCATCATGTTTGTCACCTGCTAACTGAATACCTAATGGTAAATTATTTGAGCCAGTAAGTAAAGGTAATGAGATTGAGGGTACACCCATATAAGTCCAAACAGTGCAAAATTCTGGACTACCTGTGCTTTTTAAGCCTTTGTCAGCGACACCTGTAGTTGCAGGACTTAAAACTCCATGATAATCCTCAAACACTTCTTTATAAGAATCGTAACTACGTTTCATGAAATCTATTGCTTCTGCATATTCTTTTGCTGAATATTTTAAGCCTCTCTCAATCGCACTTATCATTTCTTTTGAAAGTTTTTTCTTTGATTTTTTGTAATAAACTTGAAAATTATTAGCCATATCAGTTTCATGAATTATTTTATGATATTTTGGGATATCATCAAAATAAGAAGGCGTATCAAATACCTCAATATTTTTTTCGAAAGTTTTTATAAAAAATTCAAATGATTTTTGAGACTCTTTATCTATTTTTTTCCAACTCTTAGTTTTATAAAATATAAACTTTGGTTCAAAAAGTGGTCCTTTCTTACAAACATTTAACATTTCATCTGCCGAATAATGAATTGTAGATGAATCATGCATATCTTTTTTTATTAAGGTTTTTGTTAATAATGCAATATCTTCCACTGATTTTCCAAATACTCCAATATGATCTAGTTTCTCAGATTGTCTTAAAACACCACTACGAGAAATTAATCCAAATGATGGCTTAAATCCTACAACTCCACAATAAGAAGCAGGTCTTACAACTGAACCATTAGTTTGAGAGCCTAATGATAATGGGGCCATATGCGCTGCAACGGCTGCTGCAGATCCACTTGATGATCCCCCTGGCGTTCTTGAATGATCATGAGGATTTGTCGTTTTTCCTGGATGAAAATATGCGAGCTCTGTAGTTTCTGTTTTTCCCATAATAATAGCTCCTGCAATTTTAAGTAAATTTACTACTTCAGCCTCTTGAGATCCTGTCATTTTTTTTCTAATTACTGTTCCACATTCAGTGGGCATATCTAAAGTTCCAATTATGTCTTTAACTGCAACTGGCAGTCCATGTAAAGCACCCAGTGGCTTACCAGACTTTCTGTACTCATCTGCTTCAGCCGCTTTTTCTAAAAGTTCTTTTTTATCAAAATGAGCCCATGCCTTAACGTCTTTTTCAAAATTTTTAATTCTATCAATATATTGTGTGCAGACCTCAACAGATGAAACTTCACCCGCTTTTAATTTTTCAACTAATTTACTAGCTGAGAGAGAAAATATATCTATCATTTTATATTATTTAATTCGCAAATAATGTTTCTGGTAGCCATAAAGCAATGCCAGGGAACATATACATTAAAAACATCGCAAATATTACAATTCCTAAGAAAGGCATAATTCCAGCAAATATTTGCATAAGCTCAACATTTTTAGTTTGAACGCCTTTAAGATAATAAGCTGACATTGCCATTGGTGGTGTTAAAAAAGATGTCTGTAAATTTAGAGCAATCAACATTGCAAAAAAATAAGGGTTAACATCAAACACTTCTAGCAATGGTAAAAATATTGGTACAAATATAATCAAAATTTCTGTCCATTCCAATGGCCAACCTAAAAGAAAAATTATTACTTGTGTAATTATTAAAAATTGCCAAGTAGTTATTTCTATTGATTTAAAAAAATGCTCAAAAACTTCATGGCCTCCTAAATAAGAAAATACCGATGAAAAAGTCCATGATCCTATAAACAACCACATAATCATTGCTGTAGTCTTTGCTGTTAAAAAAACTGATTCTTTAAAGCTTTGCCATTTAAGAGTTTTATAAAACCAAGAAAGAAGTATTGCACCAAATGCTCCTGCTGCTGCAGCTTCTGCTGGGGTTGCTATTCCTGCCAAAATTGTACCAAGAACTAACATGATTAAACCGAAAAGAGGTACAAAAGAAACTAAAACTTCTTTTAGAATTTCTGCTCTTGGTGGAATATCCTCTGCTGCTGGTTTTGGGGCTATAGAGGGGTTTATCCAAGCTCTAGTTACAGCGTATGCTATGTATAAACCGGCTAATAATAATCCTGGAAAAATTGCTGCTGCAAATAATCTTAGTGGTGATAATTGTGCAATTACAGAATAAACAATTAACATTATGCTTGGGGGGATTAAAATTCCTAAACATCCACCAGCACAAATAACTCCAGATGCAAATTTTTTATCATATCCTGCTTTCACCATTGCCGGCCATGCAAGTAAGCCCATTAATGTCACAACAGCTCCAATAATTCCTGTTGCTGTAGAAAATAAAGTACAAGTAATTAATGCTGCTACCGCCATTGAAGCGGGCAATTTGTGGGCTGCTAATCTAATTGCAAAAAATAATTTTGCTACTATCCCTGCTCTTTCAACTAAATAACCCATAAATAAAAATAGAGGAACTGCGGTCAATACATTATTGTCCATAACTGAATAGGTATTTTGTACAAATAATTGAAATATCCTATTATCAAATATATGATCCATTAATGCTGGATCATAAAAAGCATAATATCCAAAACCTATTCCCATCGCCATTAAAGTAAATGCAATTGGAAATCCTAATAATACGGCAAATAAAAATATTCCCATCATTAAGATAGCAACTTCTGGATTTGTTAAACTAAATAACATCTTTTTGATCCTCGTCTTGTGCTGTTCTCATTAAAATTTTTTCTGTTTCCTCTGCAACAACCATTCTTGCAGGCCAGTGTCCTGTTTGAATACAAATTATTGATCTAAAAACTTCACTAATCCCTTGTATAATTAATAAAATACCTGCGGCCGGTATCATGGATTTTACCATATAAATTTGGATTTGGGCTGGGCTACTCCAGCTTGTTTCTTTTATTTTCCAAGCTAAAGCTGCGTATTCAAATCCATAAAATGCTAAAGCAAGCACACCTGGGAAAAAGAAAATAAAATAAAGTATTAAATCTATCCATGCTTGTTTTCTAGGGCTAAATAATCTGTAAATTACATCTCCTCTAACATGAGACTCGGTTGCCAAACAGTAGGCTCCTGACATCATAAGTATCGCACCATACATCTGCATGCTAAAATCAAAATTCCAAAGTGTTGGTTTATTAAAACCATAAGCCATTGTCACTTCGTAAACTGTTCCTCCCATTAAAATTACAATACACCAAGAAAAAGCTTTACCCATTGAGGTGCTTAGTGTGTCAGCGAATTTAATGAATGATCTCATTATTTTTAAATTATATTAAATTTAACTAAAAAAAAAGGGGGTTTTTACACCCCCTTTTTTAAAAATTATCAAAAGTTAATTAGATTTTAACTTTTCCAATTGGACCAAACTCGTTTTCATAAGCCAATTTGTAGTTCGGTTGATTCATCAACAGATACTTCATTGTTCTCTTAGCGTATGCTTTTTGTGAGTCTATTACTTTCTTAAAGAAAGCATCTTTACCAGAAAACTCAGCAACGATTTTATCCCACCCTTTTAGCTGTTCAGCTAAAATAGCGTCAGATGTTTGGTAAACATTAACCTTATGCTCATTCATCAATTTAGCTAAGTCAGTTGAATATCTAACTAGTGCCTTGAAGTAGTTATCTGAGTTCGCAGCATATGCAGCGTTCTTCAAGATAGCTTGGTGAGCAGGTGAAAGGCTTTTCAGTTTCTTAGTATTCATAGGAATTTCAAACATCTCTTGAGATTGATGGAAACTTCCTAGGTGATAATGCTTAGAAACATCTTGCATTCCAAACTGTGAGTCTGATGTAGGGTTGTTAAACTCTGCAGCATCAATCAAACCAGTTTTCATTGCTGGTTGGATTTCACCACCTGGTAATTGTCTTACGACCATTCCCATAGCAGTTAAAACGTTAGTCGCTAGACCAACTGTTCTATACTTCATACCTTTAACATCAGATACTTTTGTTACATTCTTTTTAAACCAACCGAAAGGCTGTGCTGGCATAGGCATATGGAAGAAACCAGTGTAATCAAATCCTACACTTTTTACTGCTTGTTCATATAAAGCTCTACCTCCACCATATTCCATCCATCCCATAACTTCTTGAGATGACATTCCGTATGAAGGACCAGTTCCAAAAAGTGAAGCTGCAGCGTTTTTACCGTACCAGTATGCAGTCACCCAGTGACCCATATCTACTACGCCTGAACTTACTGCTTGTCCAATTTCAGAAGTTTTTACGATTGCGTTTACTGGTTGAAGATCAATTTTAAGTGATCCACCAGACATATCGCTAACCATTTTTGCATAATCTCCTGCCATTTCAAAAAAGATGTTAGCGCCTGAAGGCCAAGCTGCTTGCATTTTTAATGTTACTGGCGCTGCATTAGCTATACTAGGCATTGCTACAGCTGTTGCTGCTGCTGCTCCTGTTACTGCTGCTGCTTTGAAGAACTTACGTCTTGAAGGTGATTTAGTTGCCTTCAATGATTTTTTTTCTTTAATCATTATTTCTCCTCTATTTGTTAATTAACAAAAGCAGTAAATTATAATTGCAGATCAGAGTCTATAGAGAAAGTGACGCTTTATTATATATTTTACAATCTGAGATAGAAAAAAACTAATTTACCTTATTTACACAGTTTCCAGTTTTAAAAAACTCATCAATATTGTCTATTGCTAAGTTAGCCATTGCTATTCTTGTGTGTTTAGTTGCACTTCCTAGATGAGGTAAAATAAAAACACTTTTTATTTTTAAATACCCAGGATTTAAATTAGGCTCACCTTTGTAAACATCTAAACCTGCTGCATAAATTTTTCTTCTATTTAATGCATCAATTAAAGCTTCATCATCAACAATATCACCACGAGCTACATTAGTAATTACTGCTCCAGTTGGAAAATATTCTAATGTTTCTTTGTTAATTAAATTTTCTGTTTCTTTAGTTGCTGGACAACAAATTGACAATACATCAGAAACAGAAAAGAGGCTTTTTAGATTGTCATGATAAATAGCACCTTGTTCTTTTTCATCACTCAACTTAGATCTGTTATGATAGTGTATAATCATTCCTAATGATCTAGCAATTTTAGCAATTTTTTGCCCAATCCTACCCATTCCTAAAATTCCAAGTCTTGTTCCAGTTAGCTGCTTTCCAATTAAATAATCAGCTGACCATTTCCAGTTACTTTCTTTGGCACTTTGAATTCCTTCTGAAACTCTTCTGCAAGCACCCAATATTAATAAAATTCCAATCTCTGCAGTAGCATCAGATAAAACTTCGGGTGTATTGGTGACTGCAATCCCCTTTTTTTTAGCTGCTTCTAAATCTATATTTCCAAAACCTACAGCGAAATTTGAAATAATTTTAATACTACTTGGTAATTTGTTGATAGTTTCTTCGTTCATCTTATCCGTAAGAGAAGTTAAGATTGCATCATTTCCACTGCTCAATTCTATAAGTTTAGATTGAGAATATAATTCATCATTACTATTAAATTTTGCTTCAAATAATTTTGAAGCTTTGTCCTCTGACTCTTTTAATAATCTTCTAGTAATAATTATTTTTTTCATAATTAATTCTTTTGTAATATTTTTGGTTTAGGTCCCCCAGTATACCAATCTAAAATCTCAATAGTATGTAAAATTGGAGTTTTGGTTCCATTGGCAATTTGAGTGATACAGCCAATATTTCCAGTTGAAATAAAGTCTGGTTCTAAACTTTCAATATTTTTTACTTTTTTTCTCAATAGTTCTTTTGCTATTTTTGATTGTAAAATATTATACGTGCCTGCTGACCCACAACATATATGTCCTTCTGGAATTTCCATTACTTCATTGCTCGTTCTTGAAAGTAATTCCATAGGTTGATTATGCACTTTTTGTCCGTGTTGCATTGAGCAAGCTGAATGATATGCAATTTTATATTTTTTATCTTTTGATTTAAAATTTAACTTAAGATTTTCATTTAAATATTCTGTTACATCTTTTGTTAGTTGAGAAATTATTTTGGCTTTTTTCTTCATTATTTTATCATCTTTAAAAATGAAACCGTAATCTTTCATTGTAGTTCCACAACCTGATGTATTAGATAAAATTGCATCTAAATTTCCTTTTAGATGTTCATCGTACCATGTATTTATATTATTTCTAAAATCTTGATGTGCATCATCTTCTTTTCCAAGGTGATGATTTAGAGAACCACAACATCTAATTTTTTTAGGCACCACTACTTCTACTCCGTGCCGATTTAAAAGTCTTATAGTTGCCTCATTAATTTGTGGTGATATTTCTTTTTGTACACAGCCAGTCAAAAGTGCAACTCTAGAAACAATTTTTTTTCCACTTACTTTATAAATCTCTTTTTGTTTAATTGTTTTTTTTGGAAAACTTGCGGGCATCAAACTCATCATATCTTTAATTTTTGACGGAAGTAAAAACTGCACTGGTTTTGACAATTTAACCAACAAACTTACTAATCTAAAATATCCAGTATTAGGAAGGACAACGGATAAAAATTTTCTAATTGCTCTATCAAAAAAGGGCCTTTCATAATTTTTTTCAATATATTTTTTTCCATGGTCAATAATATGCATATAATTAACTCCAGAAGGACATGTTGTCATGCAGCTATAACAAGAAAGACACCTATCAATATGCTTTACTACTTTTGGTGTTGGTTTTTTTTCATTTTCCAACATATCTTTAATCAAGTATATTCTTCCCCTTGGTCCATCTAATTCATCTCCTAATATTTGATGAGTAGGACAAGTAGCATTACACATTCCACAATGAACACATTTTTTGAAAATTTTATCTGAAGAAGCATTGTCTGCATCACTTAATTGATTTTTTGAAAAATTTGATTGCATTAAACTCCTCTATACATCTTTCCTGGATTAAATATTCTTTTCGGATCGAAGCTCTTTTTTATTTTTTCTGATATTAATAATCTTGTTTCATTTACTGTAAATACAGTTTCTTCAAAATCAAAGTCCTCAGATTTTTTAATAATTGTTAAATAGCCACCAATTTCCATAGTAATCTTTTTAATTTCTTTTATTTTTTCATTTTTTGTAGATGGAATTTCTAGCCAACATAAAGAGCCACACCAATCAATATAATACTTAAATTTATTTTCAATATTTTGAATTAATTTAATACTTGATGATGGAGGCACTACAATTCTTAATAAATTATTATTTGTTTGATTAAAAAGTTCAAGACTATTTATCTTTTTCCAAAATGGAATTGATTGATGCACATCTAGTATTGTGGTGCTTAACTTATCTAATTCTAGTTCTCGATTTAATGCTTTAATCTTTTCTTTGATTGAAACTTTGTCTCCTTCAACTCTGAATGCCAGAAATGACTTATTAGATATTAGATCATTAAATTTGAAAACTCTCTCTTTGTTATATTGATATCTTTCATCTTTTGGCTCCTCTGGAATAAATACTGCACCAGAAACATCGCTACTAGAGCTTGATATTTTTTCAAATAATTCATTAACTAATTTTTTTTCCTCTGTATAAACAACAACTGTTGTGCATGATTTATGTTTGGGTAAAACTTTTAGAGTTACTTCCGTTATTGCCACTAGTGTTCCAAAAGCACCAGTAATCAATTTAGATAAATCATATCCGGTAACATTTTTTACAACTGTTCCCCCAGATTTAATAATATCACCTTTTCCATTTACACCTCTAAAACCTAAAATGTGGTCTCTTACACTTCCAACTTTAAATCTTCTAGTTCCAGCAAAATTACAAGACAAGTAACCAGCAACTGTACCCTTATTTGATTTTCCATCTTTTATAAAACCAAAGTCAACAATTTCAAATGCAAGTTCTTGATTGTTCTTTTCTAATTCTCTTTCAACTATTTCTAAAGGTGTGTTGCCTTTAACCTTTATATAAAGTTCCTCTGGAAGGTACTCTACTATGCCTGAAATTTTTGATAAAGATAATCGTTCTGCACACTGAGTTTTATTTCCAATAAAATTTTTAGTATTTCTTCCGACCAGTTCTATTGGAGAATTTTTATCATATAGTTCTTTTACTATATTAGAGACTTGTACCTCATCCTCTGGATAATATGTTTTATCAGAATCTTGGAAGATCTGGGAATTTTTCTTCGCCTCTGTGAACATGAACCCTTCCTTCCTCTGCACATTTTCTTAAAATTGGATATACTTTTCCTGGATTTAACAAATTTTTTTCATCTAAAGATTTTTTAATGTCTAATTGTTGTTGAATATCTTTATCATTAAACATTTCACACATTAATTCTCTTTTTTCAACTCCAACACCGTGTTCACCAGTTATTACTCCTCCTAATCTTACACAAGCCTTTAAAATTTCAGCTCCAAATTCCTCTGTTTTTTTTAGTTCTTCCTTATTGCTTCCATCAAACATTATCAATGGATGTAAATTTCCATCACCAGCATGAAAACAATTTGCTACAGGTAAATTATATTTTTTAGATAAAGTTTTTATTTCTAACAAAGCTTCAGTTAATTTTCCTCTTGGTATCGAACCATCCATGCAATAATAATCAGGTGCCATAGCTCCACATGCAGGGAATGCTGCTTTTCTTCCCGCCCAAAAAGATAATCTTTCTTTTTCATTTTTACTAAGCTTTAAACTTGAGCAATTATTTTTCTTACAAATATTACTGACCTGACTTAATAGTTCGTCCACTTCAGAAACTGTTCCATCTAATTCTACTATTAATAAAAGTTCAGCATCTCTTGGGTATCCTGCCTTACTAAAATTATCTGTAGCCTCTATTAATGCCTTATCCATTATTTCCATACCCGCAGGAACAATTCCACTTGAAATAATTTCAGATGCTGCATTTCCACCATCTTCTATAGTGGGAAAACCAATTAATGCTGCTTTAACAACTTGTGGATTTTTAAGAATTTTAACTGTTGCTTCTGTAATCACACCCAGTAACCCTTCGGATCCACAAATCAAACCCATAAGATCATATCCTTCCTGATCAAGAGTTTTTCCACCGACTCTACAAATTGTTCCATCCATCATAACAATTTCAACTCCAAGAATGTTGTTTGTTGTAGTTCCGTATTTTAAAGAATGGACACCTCCAGAGTTTTCTGCAACATTTCCTCCAATCGAGCATGCAAGTTGACTTGATGGATCTGGTGCATAGTAAAAATCTTTATGTTTTACTGCATCCGTAATTCCTAGATTTGTTACACCAGGTTGAGTTACAACACATTTGTTTTCAAAATCAATTTCTAAAATTTTATTAAATTTTCCAAGACTTAATAATACAGCATCATTTAAAGGTAGTGCTCCACCAGAAAGGCCAGTCCCTGCTCCTCTTGGAACAATTTTTACATTTTCCTTGTGACAAAATTTTAAAATATTACTTACTTCAGATGTGTTTTCTGGCATCACAACAGCTAATGGTGTTTGCGTATAAGCAGCCAAAGCATCAGTTTCGTATGGCTTAATCTCATCTTTATGAGTTAATACATTCTCTGGATTTATAATTTTGGAAAGACTTTTAAAAATATATTCTTTTTTACTAATCGTTGCTTCATCAATTTTTGGTAAAACCAATTCACTCATAGGTCTCAACCTAGCATTTTTTTTATATTTTCCAATGCGTTAGATATGTTCTCTTGAGAGGCCGCAAAGCTAAATCTCACATAATCATTGCATGTTTTGCCGAAAGCAGTCCCAGGAACAATAGCAACTCCAGCTTCATGCATGGCTTTTTTAGAGAATTCTGCACCATTCATCCCCGTTCCTATTACTTTTGGAAACGCATAAAAAGCACCACCTGGTAGACTACATTCAACACCAGGAAGATCATTCAATCCCTTATGAATTAAATTCCTTCTTTGTGTAAATTTCACCATCATTTCATCAATCGAGTCATCTGGGCCATCTAATGCTGCTATTCCTGCAAATTGTGCCGCTGCATTTACACACGACACACTGTTTATTAAAAGTTTGTTTACATGAGGAACTAATTCTTTAGGCCAGAAACTCCAACCTAATCTCCATCCTGTCATCGAATAAGCTTTACTCCAACCTTCTAGCACAATTAATCTTTCTCTTAGTTCTGGGTAATTAAAGAATGTTGGCATTTCTTTATCATCAAATATTTGTCTGCTGTAAATTTCATCACTTAATATTGTTACATGGGGATGTTTTTTAAGTCCCTCTGCTAACACATCAATATCTGCCTTATCTACAAAACTTCCTGTTGGATTGTTAGGGTTTATTAATATTAACAATCTAGTTTTATCAGTAATTAATGATAAAATTTTTTCAGGATTAAACTTAAGGTCTTTATCTTCAGTCAAATCATACGGAACTGATGTTGAGCCTGTGTAATTAATCATCGACTCATAGATTGGAAAAGCAGGTGTTGGATGAATTATTTCAGCACCTGGTTCCCCAAAACATTGTATCGCATAACTCATTGTTGGTTTTCCACCTGGCATGATTAAAATTCTTTCAAAATCTATATCAACACTATAACGTTTTTTAATCCATCTCGTTACAGCCTGTCTACATTCTGGAATACCATTAGACATTACATAGCCATGGTGTCCATCATCTAATGCTTTTTTTGCAGCTTCAACAATGTGTTTAGGTGTTTTAAAATCAGGCTGCCCTAGACCTAAATGTATCATTGGGTTTCCTTTGGCTTCTAATGCCTTAGCTTCTGCTAAAACACTAAATGCTGACTCTGTTCCTAGATTATTTAAATTTTTTGCTAATTTCATATTTAATTCTATTATTTCTATTTTTTATAGGTTATTGAAGTTATTTTCTATAGATCAATTTTGTCTCATTGAGTTCTTTAATATTCTTACATCCCATTAAGACCATATTTCTATTAATTTCATCATGCATATTTTGAAGCAGCCGCTCTACTCCTGTTTGACCAGCAGCACCTAGTGCAAACAAAAACATTTTACCAAAACTACAAGCAGTTGCACCCGCAGCTAAAGCTTTTAAAACATGTGTTCCACGTCTAATTCCACCATCTAAAATAATTTCTAATTTATCACCTACGGCATCTGATATTGCTTTAACTTGATCAAATGGTGATCTTGAACCATCTAATTGCCTGCCTCCATGGTTTGAAATCATTATTGCAGTACATCCAATATCAATTGCTTTTTTTGCATCTTCAACTGACATCACACCTTTTAAAGCAAAAGGACCATTCCATTTTTTTACACAATACGCAGCATCTTTCCAATTCATTGCTGGATCATACTGTTCGTTAATGTATTCGATTACTGATTTTGAAATATTCGTTCCTTTATCAGTTTTATTTTTTACATTAGATAATTCGAATTTTCCGTGTGTAAAATAATTAAATACCCACTCTGGATGCATTGCAAAACTCATTAAACTTTGTAATGTAAGTTTGGGTGGAGTTGTAAAACCTGTTCTGTGATCTTTTTCTCTGTTACCTGCAACTAAAGTGTCAACTGTTAAACACATTCCATCAAAACCAGAGATTTTACATCTGTCTATTAAATCATCTGTGATAGATTGATCTTTATGGACATAAAGCTGAAATAGTTTCGGACCATTAGATACCTCTGCTATTTCTTCGATCGTATTATTTGCCATTGTTGACATGCTATAAAATGTTCCAAATTTTTCCGCTGCTCTTGCAGACGCTTTATCTCCATCATGGTGATAAAGTCTTTGCATTGCTGTCGGTGATAAAAAAACTGGCATATCAATTTTTTTTCCAAAAACTGTAGTTGATAAATCTGGTTTACCAACACTGGCCAAAATATTAGGAACTAAATCGCAATCATTAAATGACTCTGTATTTCTTCTTAGGGTTACCTCATCATCAGCACCACCATCAATGTAATGAAAAATTGGGGACGGTAACCTTTTTTTTGCTAATTTTCTAAAATCATCAAAATTATAACAATTTTTTAAATTCATTAAAAAATTTAAAATCTTTTTAAAAAATTTAGCATATAGCTATTGGCGCCAGGATTTTTGTCTCCTAAACTAGCATTAGATATGTGATTATACTTTAAGCCAAACTCACTATTTTCAAACATATCCACTGTAAGCTGCAACTCTGTTTTAAATTCAACTATATGTCCAAGATCTTTACCATTTCCCTCACCATAAAGACCAGGTGTGAAACTTGGATTAAAATTTAATTTTCCTAACTTATACTGAGCTTGTACTCCGGTATAAACGTAAGACGAATTATTTTGCATGAACATTGCACCTGTGACTGGTGACAAATTTCCTATAAAAGTATCTCTATTTAATTCTTCATTTTGGTGCTGAATTCCAATTAATGAAGAAGATTTTCCTGCATCACTGAAATCAAATGTACCAGTATAAAAACTATACTCAGTATTTTTTTCTTCTGAGTTAACAGGTAAAATAAAAGCACCTAAAGTGACGGCTAAGATTGCTTTTTTGAATAAATTATTAATTTTCATTTTTTATTTAAATTTTT
>JAOIRP010000069.1 GCA_028221385.1 Candidatus Pelagibacter sp. | reverse complement strand
TGAACACATCAGTAGAAACAATTTTACTTTATACAATTGCAGCAGGATTTCTTTCAATAGTTTACGGTTATTTTACTGGTAAAAATATTCTAAGCTCAAGTGCTGGAAATGCTAAAATGCAAGAAATTGCATCAGCAATCCAAATTGGTGCTAAAGCATACTTAGCTAGACAATATAAAACTATTGCTGTGGTTGGTGTTGTTGTTTTGGTTATTATTGGTTTTGTATTTAGTCCTTTAGTTGCTTTAGGTTATTTAATTGGTGCAGCTTTATCTGGAATAGCTGGTTATGTTGGAATGCTTGTTTCAGTTGAGGCAAATGTAAGAACTGCTGAAGCCTCTAGAAAAGGTTTAGCAAGTGGCCTATCCGTAGCGTTTAAATCTGGTGCTGTTACAGGAATGCTTGTTGCAGGACTAGCTTTATTATCAATTGCTGTTTATTATTATTTTTTATTAAAATTCGGTGTTGTGGAAAGAGAAATTGTTAATGCATTAGTTGCTCTTGGCTTTGGTGCTTCACTTATATCTATTTTTGCAAGATTAGGTGGTGGAATTTTTACAAAAGGAGCTGATGTTGGTGCAGATTTAGTAGGTAAGGTTGAAGCAGGAATTCCAGAAGATGATCCTAGAAATCCTGCTGTAATTGCAGATAACGTTGGAGACAATGTTGGTGATTGTGCTGGTATGGCTGCAGATTTATTTGAAACATACGCAGTAACTATTGTTGCTACTATGGTTTTATCGTCAATATTTTTTGTTGGTGATTTAAATATGATGATTTACCCTTTAACAATTGGTGGAGCATGTATTTTAACATCAATATTAGGAACATTTTTTGTTAAACTTGGTAAAAGTAAAAATGTTATGAACGCCTTATATAAAGGCTTTGTTGTATCTGCTGTAGCTTCATTAGCTATCTTGTATCCAGTAACAGACTATGTAATTGGATTTACAAGTGAATATACAGTTAATGGTAAAACTTTTAACGGCATGAATTTATACATATGTGGAATTATTGGCTTAGTTATTACAGGTTTATTAATTTGGATAACTGAATATTATACTGGAACAGAATATAGACCGGTAAGAAGTATTGCTAAATCATCTACTACCGGACATGGAACAAATGTAATTCAAGGTTTGGCTGTCTCTATGGAAGCTACAGCTGTACCAGCATTAATCATTGTTGCTGGAATTCTTGCTACAAACTCTATTGCTGGACTTTATGGAATTGCAATTGCTGTAACAACTATGTTGGCGTTAGCAGGAATGGTTGTTGCACTTGATGCCTATGGTCCAGTTACAGATAATGCAGGTGGTATTGCTGAAATGTCAAAATTACCTAATAGTGTCAGAAAAACTACTGATGCATTAGATGCAGTAGGTAATACAACAAAAGCTGTAACAAAAGGTTACGCAATTGGTTCAGCAGGATTAGGGGCTTTAGTTTTATTTGCTGCTTATGTTGAGGATATTAAGCATTTTTCAGAAGTTGCTGGATCAAAATTAGAAGGAATAGTAGTTACTTTTGATTTATCTAATCCTTATGTTGTTGTTGGTTTATTAATTGGTGGAATGCTTCCATATTTATTTGGCTCAATGGGAATGCAAGCAGTTGGAAGAGCGGGTGGTGCTGTTGTAGTTGAAGTTAGAAGACAATTCAAAAAATACCCAGGTATTATGAAGCGTAAACAAAAACCCGATTACGCAAAACTTGTTGATTTATTAACAGTTGCTGCAATTAGAGAAATGATTATACCTTCTCTGTTACCAGTTCTTTCTCCAATTGTTTTATATTTTGTTATATTCGCTATTGGAGGACAAGTTGCTGCTTTAGCAGCAGTAGGTGCAATGCTACTTGGAGTAATTATCACAGGTTTATTTGTTGCCGTATCTATGACCGCTGGTGGTGGTGCATGGGATAATGCAAAAAAATATATAGAAGATGGTAATCATGGAGGCAAAGGTTCTGAAGCTCACAAAGCAGCTGTAACTGGTGATACTGTTGGAGACCCATATAAAGATACAGCTGGTCCCGCTGTAAATCCAATGATTAAAATTACAAATATAGTAGCATTATTGCTATTAGCAGTAATTGCTGGATAAATTAACTTTGGGTAAGAGATTTAATTTTGTGAATTTCTTTTCT
>JAOIRP010000068.1 GCA_028221385.1 Candidatus Pelagibacter sp. | reverse complement strand
CATAAAACAATTATTGGTGGTATCTCAAATTTAATTAAAAATAATTCTTTTGTTGGAGGAAAAGAAGTTTTAAATTTTGAATATAATTTTGCAAAATTTACTAATTCAAAATATTGTATTGGTGTAGGAAATGGTACAGATGCACTTGAAATAGCCATTGAGTCTTTGAATTTAAAAAAAGGTAGTGAAGTTATAGTTCCAACAAATACTTGGATTTCAACTGCTGAAGCTGTAACAAGAAGTGGTTTAAAAGTTGTATTTTGTGATATCTCCTTAAAAGATTACACAATTGATATAGATGATCTTAAAAAAAAAATTTCAAAGAAAACATCTGCAATAATGGTTGTTCATTTATATGGATATCCAGCAGATTTAAAAAAAATAAAAAGAATTACAGATAAAAGAAAAATTAAAATTATTGAAGATTGTGCTCAGGCACACGGTTCAAAAGTAGAAAACCAACATGTTGGAACATTTGGTGATATTGGAACATTTAGTTTTTTCCCTGGAAAAAACTTAGGAGCTTATGGAGACGGTGGGGGTATTGTTACAAATAATATAAATTTAAAAAAAAGATGTGAATTAATTAGAAATCATGGTGCTCTAGGAAAATATGATCACAAATTTCCAGGTAGAAATTCAAGACTAGACACTATTCAAGCATTTATTTTAAATACAAAGCTACCCTATTACGCAAAGAAGCTTCAAAAAAGAAATCAATTAGCAAAAATATATTTGAAGAAATTAAAAAAAACAAATGGTATTTATTTACCAGTATTAGATTTTAAAAAAAATTATAATACTTTTCATCAATTTGTAATAAGATTAGAATTGAGAGATGAATTACAAAATTATTTAAAAAAAAATGGTATAGATACAATGATTCATTACCCGTATATGCTCAATGAATTAAATTTTTATAAAAAAAACAAAGGGAGCAACAGACCTAAAAATTCGAAAAATCTTGGAAATAAAATTTTAAGTTTACCAATAACTGAAGATCACACTAATAGAGAGATAATGTATGTTTGTAAAAAAATAAACGAATTTTCTAAACTACATTTTTAAAAGCAAAAAAAATATTTTTTATATCTGAGCGAATTTCTTTTTTTAATTTAATCTTTTTTAATAAACCTGTTTGATTTATAACTTTATAGGAAAGCTGGTTCATTATTCTTGATTTTGTATATTCAATTTTTATATTTTTTTTGAAAAATTTTATAAAAGAAAGTATTTGTCTGACAGTATAATTATTAGAAAGAATGTTATGAACCGAATTATCAAATTGTTTATTTTCAATTATGAATTTTAGTGAATTGAAAGCATCATCAATTGACAGGTAAGGCCTATATTGATCAATCGCCGTTTCCCAAACTGTAATAGGTAAATCCATAATCGAATTAAAACAAAATTTATTTACAGCAGTGTGGAATCTCATACCTAGAGAGTAACCAACAATAGTTCCAAATCTTAAGGAGATATAAGAAATGTCCTTAGTATTTTTTAAATATTTTTCTTCAAGTAATTTGACCTCTGCATATGGGCTTTGGGGCTTCAATTCTATACAGTCTTCACCAATTATTTTATCTTGTGAACCATAAACACTAGTTGAAGAGACATGAATAAACTTAGAGTTATTTTTTTTTGCAAAATTGACTATATTTTTAAAGGAAATAAAGTTGTTATTATAAACTCTTCTTTTATCTTTTACACTAGCTTCGGCATTTGTTATTGATGCTAAATGAAGCACTATATCAATTTTGTGATGAATATTTTTAAAACAACTGACATTACACAAATCTTCAATAATTATTTTAATTTTTTTTTTATTATATTTAAAAAGTGAATTTATTCGATTATTAGAATTATTATCAAGAATATACACTTTATTAATTTTTTTAACTTTATTAATTGAATCTATAAAGTGTGATCCAATGTGACCTAGTCCACCTGTAATTAGTATATTCATTTAATTCTTTTAAATGACCTTATGTTTAGCATAGAAATTATGAGGCCTGATATCCTATTAAATCTTTTTAAAAAGTTAAATTTATCGAGTTTTAAAAAAAATACACACAGCATTATTAAATCTTTAACAAAGTATATATAACATTTTTTTATTGCAAACAAATATCCAAAGTTTTTTTTGTATACATAAAACATCGACCACATGTAGTGCCATACTCTCAGGTATACCAAACCATTTTTATCT
>JAOIRP010000067.1 GCA_028221385.1 Candidatus Pelagibacter sp. | reverse complement strand
CAGTAATCATAGGGTTGATAGCTGCAAATTTTGTACCAAAAAATAGAAAGCAAATAATTCTATGGGGTGTTGCAGGTGCGTTAATATTTAAGATTATATTTGCACTTTTTGCCACTTATCTATTTGAGTTTTATTTTATTAAAATTTTAGGAGGCTTACTTTTAATTTGGATTGTGTATGATTTGCGAAAAGATTTACTTGAAATTAAAAAAATTAAATCGCCTACAAAAAAATCTAAAGAGCCTTCTTATATTCAAAGTGTTTATAAAGTTTTATTTGCAGATATCACGATAAGTTTTGACAATGTTATTGGTGTGGTTGGTGCTGCAAAAGGCTATTTTGGATTTATGATTTTTGGATTAGTTTTATCTGTAGTGCTTACAGGTGCTTTAGCTACATATTTAGCAAATTATATTCAAAGACATATATGGATTGCATATGTTGGTCTTGGATTTATTTTAATTGTAGCAATACAATTAATTATAGGTGGGTTAGTTGACTTAGAAATTTTAAATATAAACGAACAGTTTAAAAAATATTTTTAGTTACTTTCAAATATTTTTCCATAGCCACTTATCGCTTTAGTGTTGCCTACCATGTTTAAAGCTTCCCATATAAGAGTTTGATTGCTTGATAAAACTATTTTATTCAATTTTTTTTCTAGTTTATTGATTAAATCTAGAGCAGGTAATGCTGTGCAAGAAATGAATAATGCCTCAGAATCATCTAGATCAAGATTTGACAAAATTTTAAATAAATAATCTTTATCAACTTTCCCAATATCTAAGTCGGATGCAATATCAAAATAATGTAATGAATTAACTGTAATTCCAGATTTTTTAAAATAATCTATAACTGAATTATTTATTGATTGTGTATAAGGTGTAAATACAGAAATTTTTTTAATATTTAATTTTTTTAATGCTTTTATAGTTGAGGTGATAGGTGTGGTTACTTGGGCCTCTGGTTTTGCTAAATTAACCTTTTCTTTAATAGATTCGTATCCTGCAGCTACTGTTCCAGATGTGCACCCATATGCAACGCAATCTAATTTTTCATCTGGTAAAATATCTTTAGTAACTTCTGTAATGTCTTCAGCCATTTTGGCTAGTGTTTCATTGGTTAGTGGATTGTAACAATGAATTCTATTAACAAATAAATCTATATCTTTTCCATAAATCACATTGTTAAAATCTTTTTCGATCCTGAAATCACTGCCCAGGGTTATCAGTCCTATTCTAGGGTTACTTTTATTAATAAATTTTGGCTCTATTTTATCTAATTTCATAAAATTTCTTATATAAAATAGATTATTTATATATTGAATAAGGAGTCTAGTTAAAATAGACTTTAATAAAGCGCACATAACTCGTCGTTCCTTCTAATGAAAACGAAAGTGGGATCAGTCGTCTTTAAATATAACTATTTAAGGAGGTTTGAATGAAATTTGGATATTTTTGTAATACTACTAACTGGGATCATAAGCCATACGATCAATTATTAAGAGAAACTCAAGAGATCACTACTTATTGTGATGAAAATAAATGGGATTCAATTTGGTACACTGAACATCACTTTAATCATGAGGGAATGGAGTCTTGCACTAATCCTTTAATGATGGGAGTTGACGCTGCAGCACGAACCAAACATATTAGAATAGGTCAAGCTTGTAATGTAATTACATTTCACAACCCTATACGTCTTGCAGAGGATATAGCTTTACTAGACCAATTATCAGATGGAAGAGTAGAAGTTGGAATTGGTAGAGGAATTTATGGAAGAGAAGCTATCAATATGAATAAAGAGGCTGATCTAAAAGATCAGGCAAAGAATTTTAGATTGTTTGATGAGTCGTTAACAATCATGAAAAAAGCTTGGACTGAAAAATTTTTTAGCCATAAAGGTGAATTTTATAACTACCCTACTCCTGGTTTTAATTGGCAACATGATATGAGCCCACCTAGTGAAGAATTTCTTGATACAAAAACAAATGAAATAAAAAAAATTAGCATTGTGCCAAAACCAAAACAACAACCTCACCCACCAATATGGCAAGTAGTTGATGGAGCAAGATCAATTGAATGGGCTGCTCAAAATGGATTGAACACTATAATGTGGATACCAACTGTAAAAGCTTTAAAGACTAGATTTGAAATTTATAGAGATGCAAAATCTAAGGCTGAAAATAGAGAAGTTCCCTTGGGAGAAGGTATATCTTTG
>JAOIRP010000066.1 GCA_028221385.1 Candidatus Pelagibacter sp. | reverse complement strand
TCTTGGCTATAGGCCTACTTTTAACCAAAAAAAAATCTTATTAGAGGTCCATATTTTTAATTTTTCTGGAAATCTTTATAATAAGTATCTATCAGTTGAGTTTACAAAGTTTATAAGAAAAGAAAAAAAATTTAAAAATGTAAATCAACTAAGACTACAAATTCGAAGTGATCTAAAAGTTGCAAGAAAAAGTTAAAATGAGCAAAGAAAACTTAAACTTACCCAAAACAGCTTTTTCAATGAAAGCTAATTTGCAAAATAAAGAACCAGAAATTCTAGATTACTGGAATAAGATTGATCTTTATAAGGAATTAAGAGCCTCTAACAAAGGTAAAGAAAAATTTATTCTTCATGATGGCCCTCCTTATGCAAATGGAAATATTCACATGGGAACAGCCCTTAATAAAATTTTGAAAGATATAATTGTCAAGTTTCACCAGATGGATGGAAAAGATTCAGTTTATGTTCCAGGTTGGGATTGTCATGGATTGCCAATTGAATGGAAAATTGCAGAACAATACAAAAAAAATAAAAAAAACAAGAATGAAGTACCGATTAAAGAATTTAGAAGAGAGTGCAGAGATTTTGCAGAAAAATGGATTAATGTTCATAAAACACAATTCAAGAGATTAGGTGTTGTAGGAGATTGGGACAATCATTATGCCACTATGAGCTTTGAGGCAGAAGCTCAAATCGTAAGAGAGCTTGGTAAATTTCTTAAAGAAGGAAGTTTGTACAGAGGTTTCAAACCTGTTCTTTGGTCTACAGTTGAAAAAACAGCCTTAGCTGATGCTGAGGTTGAATATCAAGATCATAAATCTGATACAATTTATGCAGCGTTTTTAGTTAAAAAAACAAATCTTAAAGAGCTAGAGGGTACAGAAGTTGTTATATGGACAACTACGCCGTGGACAATACCTGCAAACAAAGCTCTGGCCTATAATGAAGCATTAGATTATTTGATTATTCAATTAAATGATGAGGGTGATTTTAAAGATAAAAAAATAGTTGTTGCTGAAGCTTTGCTAGAATCAGTTATTAAAGACTGTGATATTAAAAAATATAAACTAATTAAAAAGTTTAAGGGTAAAGAGTTTGAGGGCACGATTTGTAACCATCCATTTTTTGAAATTGGTTACGACTATGAAATTCCAATGCTTGAAGCAAGGTTTGTAACCACTGAGCAAGGAACTGGTGTTGTTCACTGTGCGCCTAGTCACGGTCCTGATGATTTTAATCTTTGTTTAAAAAACGGGATTAAAGCACTAGAAACTGTAGATGATGATGGTAAATATACTAAAAACCTTCCATTATTTGAAGGAACTCATATTTTTAAAGCAAATCCAATTGTTATTCAAAAACTCAAAGAACAAAAAAAATTATTATCTAATGGAGAATTAATTCATTCATATCCACATTCATGGAGATCAAAAGCTCCGCTGGTTCATAGAGCTACACCGCAATGGTTTATTTCGATGGAAAGTCATGGCCTTAGACAAAAAGCATTAAAAGCTCTTGATGACACTGTGTTTTATCCAAACAAAGGTAGAGAAAGAATTAAAGCAATGATTGAAACAAGACCTGATTGGTGTGTATCAAGACAAAGGGTTTGGGGAGTTCCGTTACCAATATTTGTACATAAGGTTACAAAAGAAATCTTAGTTGACGATAATGTAAATGAAAATATTGCACGCATTTATGAAAAAGAAGGCTCAGATTGTTGGTTCTCTGATGACCCTCAAAGATTTTTGGGAAATAATTATGACGCAAAAGATTATGAAAAAATTAGCGATATTGTTGAAGTTTGGTTTGACAGCGGATGTACGCACGCATTTGTTTTAGAAAAAAGAGAAGATCTTAAATGGCCAGCATCAATGTATTTAGAGGGATCTGATCAACATAGAGGATGGTTCCATTCATCATTATTAGAGTCTTGTGGAACCAGAGGTAAAGCTCCCTATGAGTCAATATTATCACATGGATTCGTTGTAGATGGTAAAGGCTTGAAAATGTCCAAATCTCTTGGAAATGTAATGGCACCTGAAGATATTTTAAAAAAATATGGTGCAGATATTTTAAGAATTTGGGTTGCCTCATCCAATTATGCAGAAGATTTAAGAATAGATCATTCAATTTTAGAACAACACGCAGATTCGTATAGAAAAATTAGAAATACGTTTAGATATTTATTGGGCAATTTAAATGATGAGTTTGAGGAAATAGATATGAATAA
>JAOIRP010000065.1 GCA_028221385.1 Candidatus Pelagibacter sp. | reverse complement strand
CAAGATTATTACCTGGTCCCATACCTAAGTTCTTTAGTGCAAGATAGCATCTAACATTTTTATATTCTTTTTCTATTTCTTCTTTAAATTTTTCATTATTTGAATTTTCAATTACAATTATCCTAATCTGATCATCAATAGATTTGATGCATTGATGAATTACATCGTCACTTTTAAAGGTTACAATTACAATTGATAAATTTTGCCTAGATATTGACATAGTGTATAAATAATCAACTATACTAATAGTTCCTTCTAATGTAAAAAAAAATAAAATTATGAAAAAAATTATTGTAACAGGTGGCCTTGGTTTTATTGGCAGTAACCTTATAGATTTATTGCTTAAAAAAAAATATTATGTAATTAATATCGATAAAGTTACTTATTCATCAAATTTTTACAATGCACAAGAATTTGTTAAAAATAAGAACTATAAATTTATTAAATGTGACATAAATAATAAAAAAGTGTTTAATATTTTTAATAAATACAAACCGGTTTGTATCTTTAATTTGGCTGCTGAAACTCATGTTGATCGATCCATAGACGATGCCAAAAGTTTTATTTATAGCAACATTCTAGGTGTGTATAATATTCTTGAATGTTTTAAAAAATACTCTCAAAAAAATAAAAAAACAAAACTTGTACATATATCTACTGATGAGGTGTACGGCGATATTCTAACAGGTAGATCAAATGAAAAATACGCTTATAAACCAAGCTCGCCTTATGCAGCAAGTAAAGCTTCATCGGATCATCTCGTTTATTCTTATGTGCGAACTCATAATATACCTGCGATGGTTACTAATTGTTCAAATAATTATGGGCCTAAACAACATCCAGAAAAGTTAATACCAAAATTGATATATAATATTTTAAACAATAAAGCCCTACCCATTTACGGTAAAGGTAAAAATTCAAGAGAATGGATTTATGTAAAAGATCATTGTGAAGCTCTATTGAAAGTATATCAGAAAGGTAAAATTGGAGAATTCTACAATATTGGATCAAATAAAAATTTGAACAATATTCAAATTTGCAAAACTCTACAAAAAATAATGTAAAAATTAAATTTGTAAAAGATCGACCCGGGCATGATTTTAGGTATGCATTAAATAGCAATAAAATTAAGAAAGAATTAAAATGGAAACCAAAGACTACATTTGAAAAAGGAATCCTTGATACATTTCATTGGTATTTAAATAACAAAAAATATTACACATCGCTCTCAAAAAAAGATATTACTAAAAGATTAGGGAATACATGATTAAAAAAGGAATTATATTAGCTGGTGGTATGGGCACTAGAATGAGTCCGTTAACAAAAGCTGTGAATAAACAGCTTTTACCAATCTATGATAAACCGCTTATTTTTTATCCACTTTCAATTTTAATGTTAGCAAAAATTAAAGATATTTTGATAATAGTTAACAAAGGTCAACTGGATCAATATAAAAAAATTATCCCTAATGGAAAAAACTTAGGTATCAATATTAGCTATAAAGAACAGCCCAGTCCAAAAGGGCTTCCAGATGCATTTATTTTAGGAGAAAAATTTATTGGCAAAAGTAATGTAGCTTTAATTTTAGGTGATAATTTTTTTTATGGACAAAATTTAACAGAAAAACTTCTTAACTGCACAAAGCTTACAAGTGGTGCAAAAGTACTTTTGCATAAAGTTACTAAACCAGAATTATATGGTGTTGCAAAAATAGATGCAAAAAATAAAATCAAAAATATTAAGGAAAAACCTAAAAAATTTTTATCTGACTTGGCCATAACTGGCTTATATTTTTTTGACAATAAGGTTGTACAATATGCAAAAAATTTAAAGCCTTCAAAAAGAGGTGAGATTGAAATTGTTGATTTACTAAATAAATATAAAAAAACAAATAATCTCTATGCTGACTTTATTGGCCGGGGTGGTGCTTGGCTTGATACAGGATCTATTGAAGATTTCTATAAAACTAGCGCTTTTGTTGCTGCAATAGAGAACCGACAAGGGTTGAAGATTGCCTGTATTGAAGAAATAGCTTTATTAAATAAATGGATCTCAAAAAAAGAGATAAACAAAAGTGTAAGTTTTTACGGTAAATGTGATTACTCAAAATATCTATTAAAACTTATTTAAAAAGAATAAAGAAATAAATGAAAGATATTAGAATGTATTGTTTATGTTTAGACGATCATCTTCTATCTAAAGTAAAGAAGCTAAATTATATCCCAGTTGGATTA
>JAOIRP010000064.1 GCA_028221385.1 Candidatus Pelagibacter sp. | reverse complement strand
AAAAAACCCCAAAAGTATTACTACCGTTGGGGTTTTTAAATTTCGTAGGTACGAAAAGGGTAATTACATTCCCATTCCGCCCATGCCGCCCATTCCGCCCATTCCACCAGGCATTCCACCAGGCATTCCACCAGCACCAGAATCTTTGTCATCTGGTTTGTCAGCAATCATGGCTTCAGTAGTTACAAGTAATCCAGCGATCGAAGCAGCATCTTGTAAAGCTGTTCTTACAACTTTAACAGGATCGATGATACCTTTAGTAAACATATCAACGTACTCTTCGTTCTGAGCATCGTAACCCATATTCTTTTTATTCTGTTCAAGTAGTTTTCCAACTACAACTGAACCATCAACTCCAGCATTTAAAGTTATTTGTCTAATAGGAGCTTGCAAAGCTTTAGCCACTAATGCAACACCAGCTTTTTGATCATCTCCTTTAACTTTAAGTGAGTCTAGGCTTTGTGATGCGTATAAAAGAGCACAACCACCACCAACTACTATTCCTTCTTCAGCAGCAGCTCTAGTTGCATTAAGAGCATCTTCAACTCTATCTTTTCTTTCTTTAACCTCTACTTCAGTAGCACCACCAACTTTAATCACAGCAACTCCACCAGCAAGTTTTGCCAGTCTTTCTTGAAGTTTTTCTCTATCATAATCAGAAGTTGTTTCACTAGCTTGTTGTTTAATTTGTGTACATCTAGCTTCAATCTCAGATTTTTTACCATTTCCGCTAATAATAGTACTGTTATCTTTGTCAACTTTTACCCTCTTACAAGATCCAAGATCTGTAAGTTTAACATTTTCAAGCTTAACACCAATGTCCTCAGAAATAACCTGACCACCAGTTAAGATTGCAATATCATCAAGCATTGCTTTTCTTCTATCACCAAAACCTGGAGCTTTAACAGCAACAACTTTTAAACCACCTCTAAGTTTATTTACAACAAGAGTTGCAAGAGCTTCCCCCTCAACATCTTCAGAAATAATCATTAGCGGTCTACCAGCTTGTACAACAGCTTCTAAAAGTGGTACCATTGGTTGTAGGTTAGTTAATTTTTTTTCATGCAATAAAATAAAAGGATTTTCTAATTCAGTAGTCATTTTATCAGCATTAGTTATAAAGTATGGTGATAAATACCCTCTATCAAACTGCATACCCTCAACAACATCTAACTCAGTTTCTACTCCTTTTGCTTCTTCAACGGTTATAACACCTTCATTACCAACTTTTTGCATTGCTTTTGCAATCATGTTACCAATTTCCTTGTCTCCATTAGCAGAAATAGTTCCAACTTGAGAAATCTCATCAGTATCTTTTACTTTTTTAGCTGAAGCAATTAAGTTAGCTTTAACATGTTCTACTGCCGCGTCTATTCCTCTTTTAACATCCATAGGGTTCATGCCTGCTGTAACATATTTAACACCTTCTTTTACAATAGCTTGAGCTAAAATAGTTGCAGTAGTTGTTCCATCGCCAGCCTCTTCATTTGTTTTACTGGCAACTTCTTTAACCATTTGAGCACCCATGTTTTCAAATTTATCTTCTAAGTCAATTTCTTTTGCAACTGAAACACCATCCTTAGTAATTCTTGGTGCACCATAAGATTTGTCAATAACAACATTTCTTCCTTTTGGTCCAAGAGTAACTTTTACTGTGTTTGCAAGAATATCAACACCTTTTATCATTGCTGCTCTTGCTTCAGAGTCGAATTTTACAATTTTTGCCATTTTATTTTCTCCTTTAAATTAAATTATTTACCTGAAATACCCATAATGTCAGATTCTTTCATTATGCTGTATTCTTTACCATCTATTTTGATTTCAGTTCCTGACCATTTGCCAAAAAGAACTTTATCTCCAACTTTTACATCCATTGGAATTAGTTTTCCATCTTCAGTCTTTGCTCCACCACCTACAGCAATAACTTTACCTTCTTGAGGTTTTTCTTGTGCTGTATCAGGGATAATTATTCCTCCAGCAGTTTTTTCACTACTGTCTAAAACTTCAATTAAAACTCTGTCGTGTAACGGTTTAAATTTCATAAATTCTCCTTTTAATATGCGACTCATATAGCTATTAGGCAAACTTTTTCAAGGTTAGTAAAAAAATATATATCAAGCAAAAAACCCGAGAAATTGTTGTTTTTATGAGCTATACCTCCAATAATGACTAAGAATTTGGATAAAGAAGGATTAGGTTCAATTGTAGCTAATTATGACATCTTTTATATTGATTTATGGGGAGTG
>JAOIRP010000063.1 GCA_028221385.1 Candidatus Pelagibacter sp. | reverse complement strand
TTTACCATTATTTGGTAAAAGCACAGCAAAGTTTTTAGTATTTTTGGCTAATTTCAAAAATTTTTCTAAAAAATTTTTTTTAAAAATTGTATCAATATCAAAATAAATTGCGAATTTTGTGTTCACTTTTTTTAATGCAAGATTAATTCCCGCACCATTACCTATATTCTTAGATCTGATTATTTTTGTTTTATTGGTAAGTTTAATATTCTTAAAACTATAGTTTGTTGAATTATCTACTATTATTATTTTATACTTTGTTCCAATTCTATTAAGAACAGTCTGCAATTTTTCCTTATTACTGTGATATACTACTATAATTATTGTTATCATTACTTTGCTTAAAAAATAATTTTTTTAATCTTTTAATATTAATCGAGCTATTTTTAGGAAAGTTACTAACATTTTTAAAGTTAATAGAGTCAATTTTTTTATCAGAGAATTTATTAGCAAAATCTAAGATATCTCTTTTTTTACCACCAATGTTGATTATCCCTTTTTTATCTAATAAATATGGAATCATTTTTGAAACATACTTATTAAATATGAAACTTGTTGTTGCCCCCTTAATTGCTTTTTTGTGTATAAATGGATAATCGGTCATGCATAGTCTTAAAATAAGTGAATTTTTATATAATTGTACAGACGCTTCGCCACCCAATTTTGACCAAGCATAATTGTTAATTGGTAACAAAGGATCTGTTTCTTTATAATTTCCTTTTGTTCCTGGGTAAACATAATTAGTAGAAAAGTATATTAACTTGATTTTAAATTCATTACATAATTTTACGATATTTGCCGTACCTATGATGTTAAGATCAATGCTTAAGTTAATTTTTTCATCATGAATGTTCATTGGTCTTGAAAGGCCAGCTATATGAATTAAATAATTTATTTTTTTATTTTTAATAAAATTTTTCATTTTGATGTAATTGCAAACATCAAAATTTTCTTTTGAGGTAAATATGGTATCAAATCTTGCTAGATCAGTCTTAAGAAATTTGCAGAAACGACTGTTTTTACCTGTAATGAGTATCTTTTTTTTTAAAGGTGTGAAAACCATTTGATATTTTTTTTATTTTTTTCTTTTTTTAAAATTTCTTTCTTATGATTCCAAGCAAATAAAAAAACATGTTTGTAACTAGATTTTTTAAAATATTTATAATCTTTGACGGGAATATGTGTGCCAGGAGTTAGTTTGTTAATTTTATCAGGTGTCGTATCAAAAATGCAATCGATCATAGTATTATCAATACCACAATAGTTTAAAATAGTTGTACTTTTAGAAGTAGCTCCATATCCACAAATTCTCTCACCAGTGGACAGTATTTTGTTAATTTTTTTTATTAATTTAATTTTGGAGTTTTGAACTTTCTTTTCGAATATTTTACATCCTTTAAGGCTATCAACATTTCTTTTTTTTTCTAATTTCATCATTTTAAGAAGTCTTTTACTTTTTTTAATATTTCCCTTTCTTTTTAATATGTATCTCATAGAACCTCCATGTGTGCTTTGTGGAAATGCATCAACTAACTGAAAGTTAAATAATCTATAAATTTTTTCAATAGAAGTTAAAGAAAACATATAAATGTGTTCATCATAAATTTGATCATAAGAAACTTTTTTGTACATAGATCCTAAATATGGCTCTTCTAAAATGATAGTTCCATTTATACTCAGTAATTTATCAATACTTTTCATTAATTCTATTTGATTAGGAATATGACAAAAAACATTTGAACCTACAATCAGATCAAACTTATTATAATTTTTTTTTAATTTAGATATATTTTTGAGATTAAAGAATTTATTAATACTTTGAATGCCTTGTTTTTTTGCAACATCATGGACACTTTTAGAGGGCTCAAATCCATAAGATTTTTTTTTGTCAAAATTAGATAAAAAAGTTCCATCATTTGACCCAAGCTCAATAATTAATGAGTTTTTTTTTAAGTATTTTTTTTTTACAAACCTGGCAAATTTATTAAAATGTTTTATCATTGAGCTTGAACTAGAGGTATAAAATGGATATGTCTTATTAAACATTTTATTTGGATGTGGATTAGTACAAAGTTGCACCAAACTTAGTTTTTGACTAAAGGCAACTTTTAATGGAAAGTAATATTCTTTTGTAATTTTATTTTTTTTAATGAAACCATTTGCAAGTGGCATTTTTCCAAAATTAAGAAAAACTTTAGATTTTTTTTTACTGATACGGCAGTTCATAATATTTTATAAGTTAAAAAACTCTTTTTCTTGAATG
>JAOIRP010000062.1 GCA_028221385.1 Candidatus Pelagibacter sp. | reverse complement strand
GGTGATGAAATAATGATTTCAACAAATAAAGGCAGAGTTATAAGAATAGCTGTTAAAGAAATTAGAACAGCAAGTAGAAACACTCAAGGTGTAAGAATAATTAAATTATCTGGTGATGAAAAAGTTGTTTCTGCAATAAAAATTGATGATAACTTACAATAATGAATAAAGTTGTTGTCTACCCTGGAACTTTTGATCCGATTACTTTTGGTCATATTGATCTCATTAAAAAATCATTAAAGTTATTTGATAAAGTTGTTGTTGCCCTCTCAGATGGAAACAATAAGGATTATCTTTTTAATGCAGATGAAAGAAAGGAATTAGTTTCAAAAGCTCTTTTTTCAGATCTAAAGATTGATGAAAGTAAGGTTGAAATAGTAATTTTTAAGTCCTTGACTACAGATTTATGTAAAAAATATAATTCTAATATAATTTTACGAGGATTAAGAGCAGTATCTGACTTTGAATATGAATTTCAACTTGCTGGAATGAATAGAAAACTTAATAACAATATTGAAACAATTTTTTTAATGTCTGATGTTGAAAACCAAATTATATCATCAAGATTTGTTAAGGAAATTGCTAGACTTAATGGTGATATAGAAAAATTTACTACCAAAAGTACAATTAAATCTTTAAAAGAAAAATATGAATAAATTATTAATCAAAATTTTAATTTTTATTTTAGTATCAACCAACAACATAATTGCAGAGGAGAATATAATGATTTTAAAATTAAAAGACGGCAATGTTAAAATAGAATTATTTGCAGATGCAGCACCAAATCATGTTAAAAGAATTCAACAATTAGCAGCAGATGGAAAATACGATGGTGTTGTATTCCATAGAGTGATCGATGGATTTATGGCTCAAACTGGAGATGTGAAATTTGGAAATTCTTCAAATGAGGATTATAATTTAAGTAGAGCCGGTACTGGAGGCTCAGAACTTCCTGATCTTAAAGAAGAATTTAGTGAATTACCACATGATAGAGGAACACTTTCAATGGCTAGATCACAAGATCCAAACAGTGCCAATAGTCAATTTTTTATTTGTTTTAAAGCAGCTGCTTTTTTAGATAGACAATACACTGTGTTTGGCAAAGTCATTGAAGGAATGGAATTTGTTGACAAAATAAAAAGAGGTGATGAAAATAATAATGGATCAGTATCTGATCCTGATAAGATTATAAGTTTCAAATAATTTTAATTGTTTCAATGACATTAAAAAAATTTAATTTTAATGTAATTGAAAAAAATGATTTTTCTAGGGTAGGTCTTATTGAAACACATAGGGGCAATATTCAAACACCAGCTTTTATGCCAGTTGGAACTCAAGCAACTGTTAAGGCTTGTTTAATAGATGATATAATACACACAGGATCTGAAATTATTTTATCAAATACTTACCATTTAATGATAAGACCTGGAGTTGATAGAATTATTTCGGCCGGGGGATTGCATAAATTTATGAATTGCAAACTACCAATACTTACAGACTCAGGTGGATTTCAAGTTATGTCTCTCTCAAAATTAAATAAAGTTGATAGAGAAAAAGGTGCAATATTTAACTCTCATGTTGATGGAAAAAAATTTATATTAAGTCCGGAAGAGAGTATCAGAATTCAAAAGGGTCTAGACTCTGACATCGTAATGATAATGGACGAATGCCCGAAAAAAACTGATAATTATAAAATCATTAATGAGTCTATGGATTTATCTCTTTATTGGGCACAAAGATCAAAAATATCATTTGGCTTAAATCCTCACAAGGCATTATTTGGAATAGTTCAAGGTGGTTTATTTAAAGATTTAAGAATTAAATCAATTAATGAATTAACAAAGATAGGTTTTGATGGTTATGCAATTGGAGGATTAGCTGTTGGTGAGAGCCAAAAAGAAATGTTTGAAGTTCTAGATGACCTTAAAAATATTATGCCTGAAGACAAACCAAGGTATTTAATGGGCGTGGGAACACCATCTGATATACTTGGTGCTGTAAAAAGAGGTGTAGATATGTTTGATTGTGTAATGCCTACTAGATCTGGGAGAACAGGTTTAGCTTTTACTTGGAATGGTAGAATTAATATAAAGAATAACAAATATCAAAATGACAATGAGCCGTTAGATAAAGATTGCACAAATCTAGATTTAAACAAGTATTCAAAAAACTACCTAAATCATTTATTTAACACAAATGAAATCCTTGGCTCAACATTGTTGACACTTCATAATATAAATTTTTATCAAGAATTAATGGCTGCAATTAGAAAAAATATTAGATCAGGAACTTTTGATGAGTTTCATGATAAA
>JAOIRP010000061.1 GCA_028221385.1 Candidatus Pelagibacter sp. | reverse complement strand
CTATTACCAATTATAAAATCCATATATTGCAAAGCACTTAAATAATTAAGTTGACCTAAAGAAGTTACACCAATAGATTTTTCTAAATTTTTTTTTGTGTATTGATCAATCATTTGATTTATAACTTTCCCATCCATATCACTGTTTGTTTTAGTAAAAATTATATTTGTATCTTTTAATTCATCGATGGCGTCTAAAAGTTCCTGAAATTTTTTTTTTGATGTATTGTTTTCTAAAGTTACAGGGTGATAAGTAACTAAAATATTTTTAATATTTAGTTTAAAACTAATTGATTTTTCTAAATCTTTTTTTGTTAAAAGTTTAAGTCTTTTAATACTTTCAATTCCAACACCTCCTATATAAAAAACCCTATTGGGTTCTTCACCTAATTGTATTACTTTTTTGCGGTATTCTTTGGCGGCTGTAAAATGTAAATGACTCATTTTAGTTATAGAATGACGAATAGCTTCATCAATAACACCCTCTGTAGCTTCGCCACCATGAAGGTGAGCTATGGGAATTCTTGATATCATGGCAGAACTCACTGCACTAAAAACCTCATATCTATCTCCTAAAACCACAACAATATCCGGTTTTAACTTATTATAAGCTTTTGAAAAAGATGTTTGAGCTATGCCCATAGACTTTGAAATGCCTTCGCTGGTATCAGAGGATAAATGCATGTCTATTTTTTTCTCAATCTTAAAATCTTTCTCTATTTCTTTGTAGGTTAAACCAAACTCAGAACTTAAATGCGACCCTGTAACAATGAGCTGAAGTTCAAAATCTTGATCAGCCTCAACTTCTTTAATTAACCAATATAATAATCCATATTCTGCACGTGATCCTGTTACTATGCATATTTTCCTCTTATTCATATCAGCTCATCTTCCTTGTAATCTTTTGTAGCTTTAGTACCTATTATTTCGTCCCACTTCATAGGACTTGTGCCATTTCCTGGTCTTTTTACAGTAAGGTTGTTTTCGTTTAAAATGTCATTCTTTTTAATTTGAGTTTTAGCAACTATTGATTTTCTTACTATTTTTATATTTTGTATTTCACTCTTAGATGGATTTTTAATAGCACTGCCAAGTGCTAATTCTATATTTCTAATGGCTGTTACCATAGCTTTAAATTCTTTCGGTTCAAGACTTGCCTTATGATCTGGTCCTTCCATTTTGCGATCTAAAGTAAAATGTTTTTCTATACAACTTGCACCTATTGCAACTGCAGCTATATCAACTTCTATCCCTAAAGTGTGGTCGCTGTATCCAAAGTTTACTTGTAATTCATTTCCAATTGTTGCCATTGCCCTTAAATTTACATCTTCCATTGGAGTAGGGTACTCAGTATTAGCATGCAAAACTGTTATATTTTCTTTTTTAGTACCTGAATTAATTAAAATATTTAAAGCATTCTTGACCTCACCCATATTTGACATTCCTGTTGAGAGGATTATTTTTTTATTTAGTTTTCCTATGTGTCTAAGATATAGAAGATTTGTAATTTCTCCACTCGGTATTTTAAATATGTCTAACCCTAAATCTGCTAATAAATCTATACTTTCATGATCAAAAGGTGATGATAAGAAGATTATTCTTTTATTTTCACAGTATAAAAAAAGTTCTTTATGCATTTCAACATTAAGTTCCAATTTTTTAAGCATATCAAATTGGGACTCTTCTATATTTGCAATTTCTTGTTGATATGTAGCTTTTGGAGAATTTTTGGTTGCAATATTATCTGCTTTAAATGATTGAAATTTAACCGCATCTGCTCCCGCATCAGAAGCCACATCAATTAATTTTTTTGCTAAATCAATTGATCCATTGTGATTAACGCCTGCTTCAGCAATAATAAATACTCTCATTTAACTTAAAATCCCAGCTTCATTTTTTTTACTGTCATTTTGAATTTATTATCGTCAGAATTTATTTTAAGAAATTTTGCTGGATTTCCGACTACTATTTCATTTTTTTTTATATTTTTTCTTACGACAGATCCTGAACCCACAAAACTATTTTCACCTAAAGTTATATTTGGAAAAATTGTAGCGTTAGTGCCTACAGTTGCATTATTTTTTATATTACAATTTCCTGCAATTGATGCTGATCCCATTATATCTATACCTGAGCCCAAGATACAATCATGCTCCACAACTGCTGAGGTATTTATAACAGAATAATCACCAATTTTTACAAATGGATTAATTACTACATTGGGCATAATCATTACCATTTTCCCAATACTTACAGATTTATGAATTAAGGAGTCCTTATGGATCAAACTAATAGGGGATAATTTTTTTGAAATAA
>JAOIRP010000060.1 GCA_028221385.1 Candidatus Pelagibacter sp. | reverse complement strand
TAACTTTGAATTGATGGCAATGCATATAGAAAAGTCTGGACTAGAGGTGGCAGCAATCTATAGACCTCTTAATAATAAGTTTTTGAATTTTTTTATGGAAAAAATAAGAAAAAAATTTATTTGCAAACACCAAATTAAAAAAGGAATTTCTGGAACAAAGAAAATTCTAAATCATTTCAAAAATGGAACATCTATTGCTTTAATGATAGACCAAAGATTATCTCAAGGCATTAAAACAAATTTTTTTAATCAAGAAGCACTGACTACAACTATACCCGCACAGTTTGTTAAAAAATTTAATTGTAAAATAGTGCCTATTTATATTGAAAGAATAAATAAATTTAATTTCGCTCTTAAAGTTTATGAGCCAATAAGCTATTCAAAAGATAAAACTATTCATAACATAACCTCTGATCTTAATAAAATTTTAGAAAAGATGATTTTAAAAAATCCTGAACAATGGATATGGTCTCACAATAGATGGAAAGTTTAATTATTAGTGGCTATCTTCTCTTTTTTTTGATGCCTCAACATACGAATAGTATGGCTCTTGAAGATCAACATTCCAATAGTTGAGCTCCTCAAGCTTAATTTCTTTGCCAGATATAGCACAAATTACAAAATCTCCATGCTCAACAACTTCAAAATTATTTGGTAAATATTTTAATTTAGCTAATTTTTTTATCATTTATAGTTTATATATTATTACATGAGAGTTGGTATAATTGGAAGTGGTGGTCGTGAACATTCAATATGTCACGCACTTAATAAATCAAAAAAAATTACCCAATTGTATTGTTTCCCTGGAAATGCTGGTACATCAAAAATTGCTAAAAATATCATTATTAATCTTGACGATTTTGATGAATTAAAAAAAATTATTATACAAAACAATATTGATTTAATTGTAGTTGGACCTGAAAAACCTCTAGTAGATGGTATTGTGGACTTTCTTGAGGAAAATAATATCAAAGTGTTTGGCCCTAATAAAATAGCATCTCAGCTTGAAGGTTCAAAAATTTTTACTAAAAATCTTTGTAAAAAATATAACATCCCTACAGCTAAATTTGGAATTTTTGAAAATCTTCATGATGCAGAAATTTTTACAAATAAGGCTAAATATCCATTGGTTATTAAAGCTGATGGGTTGGCTTCTGGAAAAGGCGTTTTTATTTGTGATAACACAAATGAAGCTAAAAATGCAATTAAAGAAGTATTTGATGGAAAATTTGGAAAAGCTAAAAATATTCTAATAGAAGAATTTCTTAAAGGTGAAGAAATGAGTTTCTTTGTAATTACTGATGGTAAAACAATAAAAAATTTTGAAACAGCGCAGGACCACAAGAGGGTATCCGAGGGTGATAAGGGTAAAAATACAGGGGGTATGGGCGCTTATTCACCATCAAGATTAATTAATAAAGACTTAGAAGCTAAAATATTAAAAAAAATTATCTTACCTACAATTCATGGTCTTAATGAAATTAATACAGTCTATAAAGGCTTCCTGTATGTTGGATTAATGATTGTAAATAATGAGCCATATTTGATTGAGTACAATGTTCGAATGGGTGATCCAGAATGTCAGACTATCTTACCAAAGCTTGAAACAGATTTGTTAGATATTTTTTTAGCCTGCTGTAATGGCACATTAGATAAAACTGAAATAAAATGGCAAGACAAAAAGAGTTTGTGTGTTGTATTATGTAGCAAGGGTTATCCAGAAAACTTTCAAAAAAACATATTAATCAAAGATTTAAATAAATTAAAACTAAATAAAAATGAATATTGTTATCACGCAGGTACAAAAATTGTTGATAATAAGATATATTCAATAGGAGGACGTGTATTAAATTTTGTTAGTCTATCTTCTGATTTTAATGAATGTAGAAATAATATTCACAAATTGTTAGAGCTTCTTAATTGGAAAGATGGTTTTTTTCGAAAAGATATTGGCTATAAAGTAATAAATAAATGAGAATAATTGCCGGAGCTTCGAAGGGTAAAAAAATACTACAGCCAAAAGATCAATTAACTAGACCTCTAAAAGATTTAACTAAAGAATCTATATTTAACATAATTATGCATTCAAATAAATTTGAGACTAAAATTGAAGGTTCCAAAATTTTAGATTTATTTTCAGGTGTTGGTTCATTTGGTCTTGAGTGTCTTTCAAGAGGAGCTTTAAATGCAGTTTTTATAGAGAGTTATAAGGAGGTTTTAGATATCTTAAAAAAAAATATAGAAAATCTTAATTATGTTAATTCTTCCACAATAATAGAACAAGATATCTACGATAGTCTTGATTTTAAAACACTCAAAAAATTTGACATTATTTTTATTGATG
>JAOIRP010000006.1 GCA_028221385.1 Candidatus Pelagibacter sp. | reverse complement strand
TGGAACAGTCACAGCAGGAAATTCATCTGGAATTAACGATGGAGCAGCAGCAACAATATTAATGTCTCGAAAGGAAGCGGAATTAAGATCTATAGAGCCATTAGCTACAATAGTATCATGGGCAACTTGTGGTGTGGAACCATCACTGATGGGACTTGGACCAATACCAGCAGTACGCTTAGCTTTGGCTAGAGCAAAATGGAATATTGAAGATATTGATTTATTTGAAATTAACGAAGCATTTGCAGCTCAAAGCATTGCAGTAATAAAAGATCTTGGTATTTCAAAAGAAATTGTAAATGTGAATGGAGGAGCAATAGCTTTAGGACATCCAATTGGAGCATCTGGAACTAGAATTTTAGTAACTCTTATTCATGAAATGATAAAACAAAATAAAAGCAAAGGTTGTGCAACTTTATGTATTGGTGGCGGCATGGGAATAGCAATTTGTATTGAGAGAGCCTAAAAAACTTTTTTCTGGGTATTTAGAGATTTTTATTAATAAAATTAGTCGTTTACATAAAAATCTATATTATATGTTAAAATAATAAGAGATTTATTTTTTTTAAGTATATAAATCGTTTTAAAACAATGAGTCAAAAATTACTTGTTCCAGATATCGGTGAATTTGAAAAAGTTGAGGTTATAGAACTTTTGGTAAAAGTTGGAGATCAGATTAATTTAAATGATCCTGTCGTCACGATAGAAAGTGATAAATCAAGCGTTGAAATACCATCAACTCTTTCTGGAGTTGTTGAATCAGTAAATATTAAAGTAGGAGATAAAGTTTCCAAGGGAGACTTATTATTAAATATTTCATCATCAACAGATAAAAATACTGAAAAACTGATTCCAAAAGATACTGAAAGTATAATTAAACAAGCTGAAACAGTTTTAAAAAAAAATGTTACTGATAAAAAATCTGTAGAGAGAAAAAAAGATACTATAATTCAAGTAACTAATGAAAATGATATTGACCCACTAGAGACCAAAGATTGGCTTGAGTCCCTATCTGCTGTAGTTGAAAAAGATGGAAATGAAAGAGCACATTTCTTAATAAAAGAATTGATAAATAAAGCTTATCTAGAAGGAGCAAATATTCCCTACACACAAAATACACCATATATTAATACAATCCCCCCAGAAGCAGAGATTAAATCAAATGGAGATCAAAATATTGAAAGAAGAATAAGATCTCTCATTAGATGGAATGCAGCAGCTATGGTTGTAAGAGCAAATAAAAAATTTCCAGAATTAGGAGGTCACATTGGTACATTTGCATCGGCAGCAACACTTTATGATGTTGGAATGAATCATTTTTGGAGAGCAAAAAATAATAAATTTGGGGGAGATCTGGTATATTTTCAAGGGCATAGTGCACCAGGAATGTATGCCAGAGCATTTTTAGAAGGCAGATTAAATGAAAAACAGTTAGATAGCTTTAGACAGGAGGTTAAACCCGGTGGTCTTTCATCTTACCCGCATCCTTGGTTAATGCCAAAGTTTTGGCAATTTCCAACTGTATCGATGGGCTTAGGACCAATGCTTGCAATTTATCAAGCAAGATACATGAAATATTTGATTAATAGAGGATTAATCAAAGATGAGGGCAGAAAAGTTTGGGCATTTCTTGGTGATGGTGAAATGGATGAACCTGAGTCTTTAGGAGCTATTGGATTAGCTGCAAGAGAAAAATTAGATAATCTAATTTTTGTGGTTAATTGTAATCTTCAAAGATTAGATGGACCTGTAAGGGGGAATGGAAAAATTATCCAGGAACTTGAAGGAAGTTTTAGAGGAGCAGGGTGGAACGTTATCAAAGTAATTTGGGGATCGTACTGGGACTCATTAATTGCAAATGATAAAACAGGTCATTTAGTTAAGATAATGAATGAAACAGTAGATGGTGAATACCAGGCAATGAAAGCAAGAAATGGAGCATATGTAAGAGATAAATTTTTTGGTAAGTATCCAGAAACAAGTGAATTAGTTTCTAGTTTGTCAGATAAAGATATATGGAGATTAAATAGAGGTGGTCACGATCCACATAAAGTTTACGCAGCTTATGATCAAGCCTCAAAAAATAAGGGTAGTCCCACGGTAATTCTTGCAAAAACTATAAAGGGTTATGGAATGGGCAAAACAGGGGAAAGTGTTAATACTACTCACCAGACTAAAAAATTAGATGTAGATGATTTATTATATTACAGAGATCGTTTTGATGTTCCTTTAACAGATAAACAGGTAAAAAATATTGAATATTTTAAACCAGAAGAAAAATCTCCTGAGATAAAATACATTAAAGAAAGAAGAATGGATCTTGGAGGTTTTTTACCTGAAAGAACAACGTATTCAAAACCAATTAAAGCACCAGCTAAAAACATTTTTGATTTCATGAAAGTTTCAACAGGTGAAAAAGAAATGTCAACAACAATGGCATTAGTTAGAATGTTTACAAATCTTTTGAGGGATAAAAATGTTTCTCCAAGATTAGTCCCAATAATTCCAGATGAAGCAAGAACATTTGGAATGGAAGGTTTTTTTCAAAAAATAGGAATTTATGCACATGAGGGACAAAAATATGAACCAGAAGATTCAGAGCAACTAAGCTCATACAGAGAAGATAAAAGTGGACAGGTGTTAGAAGAAGGAATTAATGAAGCTGGAGCGATGTCATCATGGATTGCGGCTGCAACTTCTTATACAAACCATGATATTGAAATGATTCCTATTTATATCTTTTATTCTATGTTTGGCTTTCAACGAATAGGAGATCTAGCCTGGGCAGCAGGAGATAGTCAAGCTAGAGGCTTTCTGATAGGTGCAACTGCAGGAAGAACTACTCTAGCAGGTGAAGGTTTACAACATCAAGATGGCCATAGTCACCTTGTGGCATCCACAATACCAAATTGTGTAACTTACGATCCAACATTTCATTATGAACTGGCAGTAATTTTTAGAGAGGGTTTAAGAAGAATGCATGAAAAAAATGAAAATGTCTTTTATTATATTACAACTATGAATGAAAATTATTCTCACCCGGAGATGCCCAAAGATAAAAATTGTGAAGAAGGAATTCTTAAAGGAATGTATAAAATTAGTGACTTTAGTAGATATAAGAAAACAAAAATTCAGCTATTAGGTTCAGGCACGATATTGAGGGAAATGATGTCAGCTGCAAAAATATTACAAGATGATTATCAAATTGATAGTGAAGTTTGGAGCGTTACAAGCTTTAACGAATTAAGAAAAAATGGAATGGAAACTGAAAGATATAACTTGCTAAATCCTGATAAAGAACCAAAAGTTTCATTTGTCGAAAAATGTCTGGGAAAGACTGAAGGACCAATAATGGCTGCTTCAGATTATATGAGAATGAATTCTGATCAAATTAGACCCTATACAAATAAAAGCTTTTATTCACTGGGCACAGATGGTTTTGGAAGAAGCGATACTAGAAAAAATCTTAGAAAATTCTTTGAAGTTGATAAAGATCATTTGGTTGCTTATGGATTAAGCGTTTTAGCAAAAGAACAGTTAATTGCATCAAAATATGCAAAAGAAGCCATTAAAAAATATAATATTGATGGAAGCAAACCAATGCCTACTAAGTTATAATTATGTCAGACAAAGAAATTAAAGTACCAAATATTGGAGAATTTAAAGATGTTGAAGTAATTGAGGTGTTAGTCTCAAATGGCCAGTCGGTATTAAAAAACGATCCACTTATTACGATTGAAAGTGATAAATCTAGCGTTGAAATTCCTGCCTCGTTTAATGGAAAAGTTAAGTCAGTAAATATTAAAGTAGGAGATAAAGTTTCAGAAGGTGACTTAATATTAATTTTAGAAAGCGCGTCAGAAACAAAGGAAAAGATTCAAGGAAAATCACCTATTGAAAATGAGTTTAAAAAAATTCAAATAATAAAACCTGAAATTCAACAAAATTTAATCAATCAAAGTAAGGTCACAAATATCTCACCAGCAAGCCCAAAAGCTAGAAAATTTGCTAGAGAACTTGGTGTAGATATTAATCAAGTTGTTGGCAGTGAAAAAAGTGGCAGAGTTATTGAAGATGATATTAAAAAATTTGTTTCTTCTAAAACAAAAAATGTTGAAGAAACAAAAGAAAACAAACTGAATAAAATAAAAAACGAATTTGAACATTCTGATTTTGGAGAAATAGAAGTTAAAGATATACCAAGGGTCAAGAAATTGTCATCAACTTATCTAGTAAATTCATGGACAACTATACCTCATGTCACAAACCATGATGAAGTAGACATTACTGAAATGGAAGACTTTAGAAATTCGTTAACAGATATGTATACTGGAGAAAAGAAAAAAATTACACCGCTAGCATTTTTAGTGAAAGCTTTAGTTGTTTCTCTGAAAAAATTCCCAAACTTTAATTCTTCTATAGATGATATTGAAAATGGAAAAATAACTCTAAAAAAATATTTTCATATTGGAATAGCTGTAGATACACCGCATGGCCTGATGGTTCCTAAAATTCGAAATGCAGACAATAAAAATATTAGCTATATAGGAAGTGAATTAAAAAAAGTCAGTGATGAATGTAGAAATCTAAAGATAGATAAAAAAGAATTTTTTGGTGGATCAATGACAATTACTAGTCTTGGAGGTATAGGAGGTTCTTTTTTTACGCCAATAATTAACTATCCAGAAGTTGCAATTTTGGGCGTTGGAAAATCTCAGGCAAAACAAATTTTAATTAATGGAAAATTCAAAGTAAGAACTATTTTACCTATATCTCTATCTTATGATCACAGAATAATTGATGGCGCAGAAGCTGCTAGATTTAATAATGATTTAAAAGAAAATTTAGGTAAAAATTTTGCCTACAAGTTAGCAGTATAAATCGCTATGACAAAAACAACATCCCTTTTAAGTGCCCTACTTTGTACTTTAATTTGGGGCACTACATTTATTGCGCAAGATACTGGAATGGATGACATTGGTCCATTTACCTTTAATGCCGTAAGATTTTTTATTGGTTTTTTAGCAATAATTCCTTTGGTATTTTTATTTGAATTTAAAAAGTTTAAATCAGAGTTTAAATCTGACACCAAAACCTTTGGTATTCTTTCATTTTTAATTGGATTATCACTTTTTCTAGGCTCAGCTTTACAACAAGTTGCACTTCTTTACACGGATGTTGCAAATGCTGCTTTTTTTACAATTTTCTATGTACCAATGGTCCCAATAATTATTTTTTTATTTAAACAACAATCCATTCATTGGAGTGTTTGGCCTTCAGTAATTTTATGTTTAATAGGTGGCTATTTATTAACAAATTTTCAAGATGCAACAGTTAGGCTTGGAGATAATCTAGTAGTTCTTGGTGCTTTATTTTGGAGTACGCATATAATTTTTACTGGGATGATTATTAAAAAATATAATCTTCCTTTAACTCTTGGAGCTATTCAAACTTTAATTGTTGCTTTATTTTCTTTCATAATTGCATCAATTTATGAAGAATTTATTTACTCAAATATTTTGAAGGAAATTAATTCTATTTTATATGCCGGAATTTTATCAGGAGGATTTGCATTTGTTTTACAAATTTATGCACAAAAAAATATATCACCTGCACCTGCAGCAATAGTTTTTTCATTAGAAGGTGTCTTCGCAACTATTGCGGCTTGGATCTTGTTAAGTCAAATTTTAGATGTTTATTTATTTTATTTGGAGTTTTGCTTTCTCAATTAATGCCTATTCTTAAAAAAAATTAATTATATATTATTAAAAATAAAAATAATGCAATTATAATTCTATAAATTACAAAAATATTAAGTGAAAATTTATTAATATATTTCAAAAAAAACTTAACAGTAAAATAAGAAAATAGAAAAGATATTACAATTGATAAAAAGACAAAATAATTTATCTCAAAACTTTGGTTTAAAATATCTTTTAAACTTAAAACACTTGCTCCAGTTAAAGCTGGAATAGCAAGTAAAAAAGAAATTTTACTAGAATCGTATCTATTAAATTTTAGCATTCGTCCAATTGTGATTGTGACTCCAGCTCTGCTAACACCAGGGATTAAAGCTAAAGTTTGAAATAATCCAATATAAAGAATTTTCTTAAAATCTAAATCAGAAGAAATTTTTTTATTAAATTTATTTTGATCAGCAAAATATAAAAAAATACCAAATATAAGAGTAGTCCAAGCTATTATTTTTATATCTCTTAATAAATAAATAAAACCTGTTCTATGTAAAAAATATCCAACAACAACAAGTGGAAGAGAACCAATTATAATAAGCAATAATAATTTATGATTATTACTTATATCAAATAATTCCTTTCTAAAAAAAAACACAATTGCCAACAGTGAGCCAAGATGTAAGCTCACATCTATTAGTAAGGAACTTGACTTAAATTCATACAGCGAAGAAACTATAATTAAATGAGCAGATGAACTAATCGGTAGAAATTCAGAAACACCCTGAATAAGAGATAGAATTACAATTTCTATGATGTCTTTAAGCATTTTCTTTCGTAACTTAATTAGAGATTAAATAAAACAATTCTGTGACAACATAGTAGTTATGCAAAAAATTAAAAAACGTTGATAGTACTTATTTATTTGAAAATAAAGGTCATAATAACTGTCTTAGTTTATCTTTTTATATTTAAAAGGCTGATATATCTTTACTTTTAAAAGAAAAAAAATGAATAAAAAAATGTTAAAATTTGTAAAAATAGGTCAACAAAATCCCCCTAAAAGAGAAGTCGCTGATAGAAAAGATGACTTTAATGAAATTTACAATGAGTTTATTCAAGAAAAAGCTGGTGAGCAAGCTAGCAGATGTTCACAATGTGGAGTTCCATTTTGTCAAGTTCATTGCCCATTAAGTAACAATATACCAGATTGGTTAAAACTAACAGCAGAGGGAAGACTTAAAGAAGCTTACGAGCTTGCACAAAGTACAAATAACATGCCTGAAGTGTGTGGGAGGATTTGTCCACAGGATAGACTGTGTGAAGGAAATTGTGTAATTGAGCAATCTGGACATGGAACAGTTACAATAGGATCTGTTGAAAAATATATTACTGACACAGCTTGGAAAGAGGGATGGGTAAAACCAATTAAAGTTAAAAATGAAAAAAAACAAAGTGTAGGAATCATAGGAGCTGGTCCAGCTGGATTAGCTGCAGCTGAACAATTGCGAAAATTAGGTTATCAAATTACAATATATGATAGATATGATAGGGCTGGTGGATTATTAATATATGGAATTCCAAATTTTAAGTTAGAAAAATATGTAGTAGAGAGAAGAACAGAAATATTAGAAAAAAGTGGTATTAAAATAATCCAAAATTTCGAGGTTGGTAAAGACGCCAGTTTAGAACAGTTAAGAGAAAAACATGATGCAATTTTAATAGCCACTGGAGTTTATAAAGCTAGAGAAATAGATTTACCTGGTAAGGACTTGGCAAATATTTTTCCAGCTATGGAGTTTTTAACTGCTTCTAATAAAAAAGGATTAGGGGATAAAGTAAAATTATTTGACAACGGTACTCTGAATGCAGAGGGTAAAAATGTTGTTGTAATTGGTGGCGGTGACACAGCAATGGATTGTGTCAGAACCTCTATAAGACAAAATGCTAAATCTGTAAAATGTTTGTATAGAAGAGACAAAGAAAATATGCCAGGTTCAGCCCGTGAAGTTAAAAATGCGGAAGAAGAAGGTGTAGAATTTGTTTGGTTATCTAGTCCAAAAGAATTTATTGGTAAAAATAAGGTTGAAAGTTTGGTAGTTGATAAAATTAATCTTGGTGAACCAGATGAAACTGGACGAAGAAAACCTGAAATAAAAGCTAATTCTGAATTTAATATTCAAGCAGACTTAGTAATAAAATCATTAGGATTTGATCCAGAAAATTTACCAAAATTATTTAATTCAAATGATTTACAAGTAACTAAGTGGGGAACTTTAAAAGTAGATTTTGATACCATGGAAAGTAATCTGAAAGGTGTATTTGCAGCAGGTGATATAGTTAGAGGTGCTTCGTTAGTAGTTTGGGCTATTAGAGATGGAAGGGATGTTGCTGAGTCAATAAGGACTTTTTTAGAAAACAAAGAATTTAAATCAACAAAAGTTGCGTAATGAATAACTATTTAAAAAATCGTAAAATTTTAGAAGATGGTAATGTTTATTCAAAAAGTATGGAGCATGATGCTTGTGGAGTGGGATTGATTGCTTCTACTGAAGGCAAAAAATCTAGGAGAGTAGTTGAATACGGAATTAGTGCTCTAAAAGCAGTTTTTCATAGAGGTGCTGTTGATGCTGACGGAAAAACAGGAGATGGAGCTGGAATTCATTTGGAAATTCCATACGATTTTTTTGCTGAAAAAATAGAAATTACAGGCCACAAGCACGATGGTTCAGAAATTTGCGTTGGTATGATTTTTATGCCAAGAAATAATTATGAGGCACAAGAAAACTCTAGGACACTAGTAGAAAGTGAACTAACAAAAAGTAATTTTTCTATTTATGGGTGGAGACAAGTCCCAGTTAATCCAAAAGTTTTAGGAGAAAAAGCTAACCTTACAAGACCGGAAATTACCCAGGTGTTATTTAAATATAACGAAAAAAATTTCACTGGAAAAGAGTTAGAAAGAAAACTTTATGAAACAAGAAGGAAAATTGAAAACAAAGCTATAAAAAATCAAATAGAAGGACTTTATATTTCTTCTCTTAGTTCTAAATCAATAATTTATAAGGGAATGTTTTTAGCTGAGTCAATTGCTGATTTTTATGTAGATCTTAAAGATGAAAAATTTATTTCACGTTTTGTAATATTTCATCAAAGATTTTCTACAAATACAGCACCTAGTTGGGATCTTGCTCAGCCTTTTAGAGCAGTTGCTCATAACGGGGAAATAAATACTTTTAAAGGAAATGTCAATTGGATGAAGGTCCATGAACAAGAAATGGAAAGTCCATTATTTAATGATATGGAAAACTTAAAACCAGTTATACAACCTGGTGCATCAGACTCTGCAGCTTTAGATAACGTATTTGAGCTATTAAACATTTCTGGTCAACCAGCTCCACTCGCTAAATTAATGTTAATTCCCGATGCTTGGTCAAAAAAAAGCAAAACTCTTTCTAAGGATCACCAACAGTTATTCAATTTCTTAAATAGCACAATGGAGCCATGGGATGGTCCAGCAGCGATTGCAGCAACAGACAATGAATGGGTTATAGCAGCAACAGATAGAAATGGATTACGTCCAATGAGATACACTATTACTAAAGATAAAATTCTTTGTGCAGGATCAGAAACGGGCATGATAGAATTAGATGAAAAAAGAATTATATCCAAAGGAAGATTAGGACCAGGAGAAATAATTGGTGTGAGAATAGAAAAAGGTAAGGTTTTTACCAATAGTCAGATCAAAGACTTCATAGCCAAAGAGTACAAACATTTTAACAATCAAATTGTTGACTTAGATAAAAAGCTTACAATCAAAAATGAAAAACCTATTTTTTTAGCTGAAGAACTTAGAAAAAGACAACATTCATTTGGATATAGTCTCGAAGACTTAGAGCTTATATTACACCCAATGGCTGAAGACGCAAAAGAAGCAATTGGTTCTATGGGCGATGATACACCACTTGCAGTACTGTCTGATAAATATAGACCACTATATCATTTTTTTAGACAAAATTTTAGCCAAGTAACCAATCCACCTATAGATTCTTTAAGAGAAAATAAAGTAATGAGCTTAAAAACAAGATTTGGAAACCTTGGAAATATTTTAGATTTTAATAATTTAACTAAAGAAAATATATATGTTTTAAATAGCCCTATTTTATCTAACTCTCAGCTAGAAAAATTTATTAATTTTTTTGGTAAAAATTCAATTACTATAGATTGCACATTTAAAAAAGATCAAAATCTAGAAAAAACAATTGAAAGAATTCAAAACGAGTCTGAAATTTCAGTAAGACAAGGTATTACGCAAATTATTCTGAGTGATAAAAATGTTTCAGAGGAAAGATTAGCTGTACCAATGCTTTTAAGCGTTGGTGCAATTAATACCCATTTAATTAAAAATAAATTAAGAGGCTATGCATCTATAAATGTTCAAACGGCCGAGGCTCTTGATACGCATTCATTTGCAACCTTAATCGGCGTTGGAGCTACAACTGTAAACCCTTATTTAGCACTAGATAGTCTTTACCAAAGATTTGAAAAAAAATTATTTGGTAAATTTGGTTATGATGAATGCATAGAAAGATTTATTCAATCAGTTAATTATGGATTGTTGAAGATAATGTCTAAAATGGGAATATCAGTTTTAAGCTCATATAGAGGTGGGTGTAATTTTGAAACAGTAGGGCTGAGTAGAACTATAGCTTCAGAATATTTTCCTGGAGTTATATCAAAGATTTCTGGAATAGGACTTAATGGAATTGAAAAAAAATTAAGAATAATACACAGTCAAGCATTTGAAGAAAATAACTCTGTTTTACCTATTGGAGGGTTATATAGATATAGAAAAAATGGTGAGACACACCAATATCAGGGTAAACTAATGCATTTATTACAAAACTCTGTTGGATCTAATTCTTTTGAAGGATATAAAAAATATGTTGATGGAATTTATAATCTTCCACCAATACATCTGAGAGACCTTATTGGTTTTAGAGAAAGAAATTTAAACCCATCTATAAATATTTCTGAAGTGGAACCAATTGAAAATATTTTAAAAAGATTCGGAAGCGGAAGCATGTCACACGGTGCTTTATCAAAAGAGGCACATGAAACATTAGCAATAGGAATGAATAGAATTAAAGGAGCTTCTTGTAGTGGAGAGGGTGGAGAAGATGAAAAAAGATTTACCAAAATGAGTAATGGAGATAGTGCAAATTCTAGAGTAAAACAAATTGCATCTGCAAGATTTGGTGTAACTATTAATTATTTAAATAACTGTAATGAAATTGAAATAAAGATAGCGCAAGGAGCTAAACCTGGAGAAGGTGGACAATTACCAGGATTTAAAGTTACAAATGAAATTGCAAGACTGAGACATTCAACACCTGGGGTAACATTAATATCTCCCCCACCTCACCATGATATATATTCTATTGAAGATTTAGCACAATTAATTTATGATCTTAAGCAAGTAAATCCAGAAGCAAGAGTGGGAGTAAAATTAGTTGCTTCATCAGGTATCGGCACTATTGCTGCCGGAGTAGCAAAAGCAAAAGCAGATATAATTTTAATATCTGGCCACAATGGTGGAACAGGGGCAACTCCTCAAACTAGTGTTAAATATGTTGGCATTCCTTGGGAAATGGGTCTAACAGAAGCTAACCAGGTTTTAACCCTTAATAACTTAAGACACAAGGTAACACTTAGAACTGATGGTGGAATTAAAACTGGTAGAGATGTAGTTATCGCAGCAATGATGGGAGCTGAAGAATATGGTGTTGCAACAACTGCGCTTGTAGCAATGGGTTGTATAATGGTTAGACAATGCCACTCTAATACATGCCCAGTTGGAGTATGTACTCAAGACGATGAATTAAGAAAAAAATTTTCTGGTACCCCTGAAAAAGTAGTAAACTTATTTAGTTTTATTGCTCAAGAAGTAAGAGAAATTTTATCACAATTAGGCTTTAAATCTTTAAATGAAATAATTGGCAGAACAGATTTATTAAGACAGGTTAGTAAAGCTTCATCAAATTTAGATGATTTAGATTTAAATCCATTATTTGTTCAAGCCGATCCTGGAGAAAATTTAAGATATTGTGAAAAACAAGAAATAAATTTTGTACCAGATACTTTAGATCAAGAAATCATACCAGAGATAGAGGACAAGTTAGAAAAAAATAAAACAATCAATAAAGAATTTGAAATTAAAAATACACATAGAACTGTTGGAACAAGAATATCTCACTATTTGTATAAAAAGTATGGAAACGATAAACTCCAACCAGATTTTTTATCGCTCAGATTTAAGGGTTCAGCTGGTCAATCTTTTGGTGCTTTTGCGATAAAAGGATTAAAGCTAATTCTTCAAGGGGATGCAAACGATTATGTTGGAAAAGGTCTGTCAGGAGCAACAATCTCAATTAAGTTATCGGATGAAAGTAATTTAATCTCAAATGAAAATACAATTATCGGGAATACTGTATTATATGGTGCTACATCAGGAAAACTTTTTGCAGCAGGACAAGCAGGAGAAAGATTTGGAGTAAGAAATTCTGGAGCTATAGCTGTAATTGAAGGGTGTGACTCAAATGCTTGTGAGTATATGACAGGAGGTACTGTTGTAGTACTTGGTGAGGTAGGGGACAATTTTGGAGCCGGTATGACTGGAGGAATGGCATTTATCTACGATCCAAATAAAGAATTTGAAAAAAAAGCAAATCCAGAAACTATCATATGGCAATCACCAGAAACAAATTATTGGATAGATTACTTAAAAAAATTATTAATAGAACATAATTTAGAGACAAATTCTAATTTATCAAAAAAAATAACCGATAATTTTGATAATGAAATTGAAAACTTTATACAGGTGTGCCCAAAAGAGATGCTTGATAAGCTATCCAATCCGATTAGTTTAAAACCAGTTATAAAAGAAGTAAGTTAGAGTGAAAAACATTAATATTTTCTGTTTTGGCTTTGGACAGGTAGCCAAAAGTTTTTTGACTAAAATTGATTTAGAAAATTATAATATAAATCTATCAACAACGTCTAGAAACGAAACATCAAAAAAAAATTTTAATGGAATTAACTATCAAAACTATTTTTTAAATGGTGAAAAATATGATCAAGATTTAATTTCAAATTTGAAGAAATCTGATCATATCTTGATTTCTATACCACCAATAGAAGGCTCTGATATAGTTGTTAAAATGTTTTCAAAATTTATGGAAAATTCAAATATAAAATGGGTGACTTATTTATCTGCTACGAGTGTTTATGGAAATCATGATGGAGAATGGGTCGATGAAAATAGCAAAAATAAACCAACCTCTCAAAATGGAATAGACAGGCTGGAAGCTGAAAACTCATGGCTTTCTTTGAAGATTAAGTGCAATTTACCGATCCAAATATTTAGATTATCGGGAATTTATTCAAATAAAAATAATATTTTAAATAGATTACAGATAGGCACTGCAAAATTGGTTAATAAAAAAAATCATTTTTTTTCAAGAGTGCACGTAGATGACATAGGAAATATATTATACAAATCATTAACCAAGTTTAAAGAAGGTGAAATCTATAATATTTCAGATGACAAACCTTCTTCATCTGAAGAAATAATATTATATGCTGCAAAATTATTGAATATCAAAAATATAAAAAAAATTGAAATTGAAAACTTGGAAAACCCAATGCTAAAAAATTTTTATAAGGACTCAAAAAAAGTTAATAATAAAAAAATGAAAGAGTTTTTTAATTATAAATTAAAATTTCCTACTTATATTGAGGGACTAAATTATATCAAAGACAATTTTATTAAGCTCTAAAATTATTATTTTTAAACCTTGTTTATTTGAAAGACTGTGATCACCATTATTAATTTTAATAAATTTTTTTTTCGCAGCTGTAAAAATTTTTAATACTTCCTTTGAATATTTCTGGGGAACAACTTCATCTTTACTACCATGGATCATTGTTACTTTTATTTTTGAATGAATTTTTTTTTTTAATACTTTATTTTTTCTACCATCTTTTATTAATTGGTAGGTAATTGGGTACTCATAATTGCCATGTTTTAAATGATAGATATTTTTTTTAACTGTTTCATTTTTCATTTTTTTTGTAAATTTTTTCCACATTAGGTTTTCTAGAAATTCTGGAGCTGAACCTATTCCAACAAATCCTTTAATTTGTTTTTTAAAAAAACTAAATTGATTAATTGATAGCCAAGAACCCATGCTTGATCCAACTAAAATAAAATTATTCTTTTTTACTATCCTTTTTATTGAAATCTGTACATCTTTGCTCCATTTACTAATATTTCCATCAGTAAATTTTCCAGAAGATTTACCATGACCAGAGTATTCAATAGCAAGAAATCCCAGATTATTTTTTTTTGCATACTGTAAAATTGTTTTAGGTTTTTCACCCTCAATATCTGACATAAACCCATGAAGGAAAACAATATAAAGATTGTTTTGTTTATAATTATGTATGTATCTGATTTTCTTATATTTAGAGATTTTAAGGTATTTAAATTTGTTCATATCAGTTTATTACCATTAATTCTTAATATATAAGTTTATCAGATGTCTTCAGAATTAAAAGTTTTGCAAGTAATTCCCAAATTGGGTTATGGAGGTGCAGAAACAGGTTGTTATGATCTCGCGCATTATCTACATGAAAATAATTGCACTTCCTTTATAGCAACAAGTGGAGGAGATTTAATAAAATTTATAGATAAAAAAAAAGTAAAACTGTTTAGGCTTCCAGTCCATAGCAAAAATCCTCTCATAATAATTTTTAATACCTTTGCCTTAGTTTTTATTATTTTAGTTAACGGCATTTCTATTGTTCATGCAAGAAGTCGAGCGCCAGCTTGGTCCTGTTTTCTTGCCACAAAGATTACAAGAAAAAAATTTGTTACAACTTTTCATGGCACATATAACTTTAACAATAGTATAAAAAAATTTTATAATTCAATTATGGTTAGATCTAATTTAATTATAGCAGGATCAAATTTTATTTTTTCCCATATAAATAAAAACTACTCAAAGTATCTAGGAGCTAAAAAAAAATTATTAGTTATTTTTAGAGGTATTAACGTTGACTATTTTGATCCATCCACCACCACTGAAACACAAGAAAAGCAACTATTAATAGATTGGCAGATAGACAAGAGTAAAAAGATAATTTTGTTGCCGGGTAGATTGACATCATGGAAGGGTCAAGAGTCATTTATTGAAGCACTTAGTTTGGTGAATAAGGAATTGGGGTATGACTCTTTTTATGGAGTAATTCTTGGTAGTGACCAAGGAAGAAATGTATATAAAAAAAAAATTATAAGATTGGTTGAGCAGCATAGATTAACAAACCAGTTAAAATTTATTGAACATTGTAAAAATATGCCAGTGGCATATAAAATTTCTGATTTAATTGTGTCAGCGTCAATAGAACCTGAGTCCTTTGGAAGAATTGCAGTTGAGGCTCAATCTATGAAAAAACCAATTTTGGCGAGTGATATTGGTGGGTCTAACGAAACAGTAGAAAATGGTAAAACAGGTTTTTTATTTGAGGCTGGAAACCCAGTATCTTTAAGTAACAAAATTCTAGAAATTTTGAAATTGGATGAATCTACATTGAAATCAATGGGTAATGAGGGTAGAAAAAATATAATTAAAAAATTTAATGTTGAAAAAATGTGTTTTTCTACTTATTCAGAGTACAAAAAGTTATTAAATTAAATGCCAATAATTACACTACCAGACGGAAACGATATTAATTTTTCAAAAAAAGTTACAGGACTTGAAGTTGCTGAAAAAATTAGTAAATCACTTTCAAAACAAGCATCTATAATTAGTGTAGATGGAGAACTTAAAGATTTAAATCATATCATTGACAAAGATTGTTCTGTAAAAATTTTTACATCTAAAGATAAGGAAGGTTTAGATACAATTAGACATGATACAGCTCATATTACAGCAATGGCAGTACAAGAAATTTTTCCAGGAACTCAAGTGACTATTGGTCCAGTAATTGAAAATGGATTTTATTATGATTTTTCAAGAAAAGAACCTTTTACTGAAGAAGATTTAAGTAAAATCGAAAATAAGATGAAAGAAATTGTCGATAGAGATGTTTTAACCACTAGAGAAGTTTGGAACAGAGACAAAGCGATAAAACATTTCAAAGAAAAAGGTGAAATTTATAAAGCTGAAATTATTGAGGGTATTCCAGAAAAAGAAGATGTTTCTATTTATTTTCATGGAGAATGGCATGATTTATGCAAAGGCCCACACTTATCTTCAACTGGAAAAATAGGTAAATATTTTAAATTGATGAAAGTATCTGGTGCATATTGGAGGGGAGATTCTAAAAATGAAATGTTGCAAAGAATATATGGAACAAGTTGGGCTACTCAAAAAGATTTAGATAATTATTTAAAAAGAATAGAAGAAGCAGAAAAAAGAGATCATAGAAAGTTAGGAAAAGAGATGGATTTATTTCATTTTAGAGAAGAAAGTCCTGGCTCAGTTTTTTGGCACGAAAAGGGCTGGAAGTTATTTCAAAAATTAGTTTCTTACATGAGGTCAAAACAAGAGGCAGCAGGTTATAAAGAAGTAAATACACCTGAAATTTTAGATAGAGCGCTTTGGGAAAAATCAGGACATTGGGAAAAATATGGAGAACACATGTATACTTCACAAACACCTGATCAAAAAATATTTGCAATAAAGCCAATGAATTGTCCTGGTCATGTACAAGTATTTAATCAGGGTTTAAAAAGCTATAGAGATCTTCCTTTGAGGATTTCTGAATTTGGAAAAGTACATAGATATGAGCCATCAGGATCATTACACGGACTATTAAGAGTTCGTGCATTTACACAGGATGACGCACATATTTTTTGTACAGAAGATCAGATCACTAACGAATGTTTAATTGTAACAAATCTAATATTAGACATTTATAAAGATCTTGGATTTGAAAATGTCATATTAAAATATTCTGATCGACCAGATCTTAGAGTTGGTGATGATAAAGTTTGGGATAAAGCTGAAAAAGCTTTATTGGATGCGGTTAAAGCATCTAAATTAGAATATACAGTTAACAAAGGTGAGGGAGCGTTCTATGGACCTAAAATTGAGTTTGTTTTAAGAGATGCTATTGGCAGAGATTGGCAATGTGGAACTTTGCAAGTAGATCTAAATTTACCTGGCAGATTAGAGGCTTCTTTTGTAGATAAGGATGGTAATAAAAAAATTCCTGTGATGCTTCATAGAGCGTTGTTTGGATCTCTTGAGCGTTTTATAGGAATACTTATAGAAAATTATGCAGGAAAATTTCCATTTTGGATATCACCACTACAAGCAATAGTGATACCTATTTCAGAGGAGTTTGATGATTATGCAAAAGAGGTGAATGCTAAAATCATAAATGCGGGAATAAGCTCTGAAGTAGATTTAAAAAATCATAATTTAAATTACAAAATAAGAGAGCATTCTTTATCAAAAGTGCCACTTTTACTAATTTGTGGTAAAAAAGAAGTTGACAGTAAATCTGTAACGATTAGAAGATTGGATACTGATAAACAAGAAAATATGGAACTAAATTTATTTTTAAAAAAATTCTCAGCTTTGAATAAAGCATCTTCAAATTAAGTGGCGGACTTTAAGCAAAATTATTTTCAAAGAAGAACAAAAGACAGAGGTCCTAGATCAAACAATAGAATCTCTTCTCCTGAAGTTCAGGTGATAGGTAGTGATGGAAATAATCTTGGTATATTAAACACCAATGAAGCTATCTCAATAGCAAAAGAGCAAGGCCTAGACTTGATTGAAATATCGCCTAACGCAAAACCACCTGTATGTAAAATTATAGACATGGGAAAATTTAAATATGATGCACAAAAAAAAGCAAATGTTGCAAAAAAGAAACAAAAAATAGTTGCGTTAAAAGAAATAAAGATGAGACCAGTTACGGAGACTCATGATTATGAATTTAAAGTTAAAAATGCTAAAAAATTTATAGAAAAGGGAGATAAGGTAAAATTTACAATTAGATTTAAAGGCAGAGAATTACAGCATTCTCATTTAGGTAAAGAATTGATGGATAAAATAAAAGTAGATATGCAAGATATAGGTAAAGTAGAACTGCACCCAAAGTTTGATGGAAAGCAAATGATTATGGTTATTCAGCCTTTATAAGGCTTAATAGTGGTTGTAAATCTATTCCAATATTTGTATAAGACCGCGTAATTATGCCAAAATTAAAAACAAAAAGTTCAGCAAAAAAAAGATTTAAAGTTTCAGCCACTGGGAAAGTAATGATGGCTCAAGCTGGAAAAAGACATGGTATGATCAAGAGAACAAATTCACAAATTAGAAAATTAAGAGGCACAACAACTATGTCAAAACAAGATGGCAAAATAGTTAAATCATATATGCCCTACAGTTTAAGAGGATAAAATGGCTAGAGTAAAAAGAGGCGTAACAAGTCATGCAAAACACAAAAAAGTTTTAAAGGCCGTTAAAGGTCAATGGGGCAGAAGAAAAAATACTATAAGAATTGCAAAACAGGCTATGGAAAAAGCCATGCAATATGCCTATAGAGATCGTAGAACTAAAAAAAGAGAATTTAAGTCTTTATGGATCCAAAGAATTAACGCAGGTGTTAGATCTGAAGGATTAACGTACTCAAAATTTATTAATGGGCTTTTAAAGTGTGGAATTAAGTTAGATAGAAAAATTTTAGCAGAAATAGCCTATGATAGCCCAGAAGCCTTCAAAACAATCGTTCAAAAAGCACAATCAGCATTAAATTAATCTTCACTATTGTTTTTCTTCAATGAAGAAATAATCTCTTAATATGTCTGATATTAAAAAAATAAAAGATGAATTTCTTTTAAAGTTAAATGGAAATTTAGATTTAAATCAAATTAATGAAATTAAAAGTGAATTATTTGGTAAAAATGGACTTATATCATCCCAGTTTAAAAAATTAGGTTCTGTTGCCGAAAGTGATAGAAAAATTTTTGCGTCAGATTTAAATACTGTGAAAGAAGAACTTCAAAGTAAAATTTTACAAAAAATTCAAGATATTGAAACAAAGGAAATAAATCAAAAATTAGAAAAAGAAAAATTGGACATAACATTGCCTGAAAGACCTTTTGTTCAAGGAAAGATTCATCCAGTTTCACAGGTAATTGATGAAATCTCGTCTATATTTTCTGAAATTGGCTTTAGTGTAGAAGAGGGCCCAGATGTAGAGAATGAATATAATAATTTTACAGCACTCAATACACCTGACAATCATCCAGCTCGCGATATGCACGATACTTTTTATTTGGATAATAAAAAAGAATTACTGCTAAGAACGCATACTTCACCAGTCCAGATTAGAACAATGCTTAAAGAAAAACCTCCTTTTAAGATTATTGCTCCTGGTAGAACTTATAGATCTGATAGCGATCAAACGCACGCACCAATGTTTCATCAAGTAGAAGGTTTACATATTGATAAAAATATTAATATGGGACATTTAAAAGGATGTTTAGATTATTTTATTAAAGAATTTTTTGAGGTAGATAAAATAAAAATGAGGTTTAGGCCAAGTCATTTTCCATTCACAGAACCTTCCGCAGAAGTTGATATTGGTTATGAAATAAAAGACGGAAAAATTATAATTGGTGAAGGTGATAAATGGTTAGAAATTTTAGGATGTGGGATGGTTCATCCAAATGTTTTAAAAAATGTTAAAATAGATCCGAAAAAATATCAAGGTTATGCTTTCGGTATTGGCATAGATAGATTAGCAATGCTTAAATATGGAATAAATGATTTGAGAGCGTTTTTTGAATGTGATTATAGATGGTTAAATCATTTTGGGTTTGATCCATTAGATGTGCCAACAAATTATAGAGGCTTGAGCAGATGAAGATAACTTCAAACTGGCTTAAGGAACATCTGGATACTCAATTTACTGAAAATCAAATTATTAATAAATTAACAGACATTGGTCTTGAAGTTGAAAGTGTTGAAACTCAATCAAGTGAGTCAGATAGTTTTTTAATTGCTAAAATATTAAAAACAGAAAAACATCCAGATGCAGATAGGCTAAAGGTTTGTGATGTAGATATTGGAGCGAAAGAGCCAGTCAAAGTGGTATGCGGTGCACCAAATGCAACGGAAGGGTTAATAACAATTTATGCTCCACCAGGTGCAGTAATTCCTAAAAATCAGATGAAATTGGTGATAAGCAAAATTAGAGGAGTAACATCACATGGTATGCTTTGTTCAGAGTCAGAATTAAATTTATCAAATGAAAGTGATGGCATTACTGAACTTTCTAATAAAAAGTATGGCAATAAAATTGGCAAAAATTATTTTACAAAAAGCTCTTTAAAAGTAATTGATATCTCGATCACTCCAAATAGGGCTGACTGTTTAGGTGTTAAAGGGTTAGCAAGAGATCTAGCTGCTGCAGGATCTGGTAAATTAAAGATTAAAAAAAAAGAAAAATTAATTCAAAAAAATAAACAAAAAATTAACATTAAAATTGCTAAAGAAAAAAACCAAGGATGTAATACATTTGGGAGTTGTTTGATTACTGGTGTAAAAAATACTGAAAGCCCTAAATGGCTAAAGGAAAAAATTTTTTCTCTAGGTCAAAAACCCATCTCAGCCATAGTTGATATAACTAATTATGTGATGTTTGATTTAAATAGGCCATTACATGCTTATGACGCAGATAAAATTGATAAAGGCATTGTAGTTAGAAATTCAAAAAAAGGAGAAAAATTTAAAGCACTAGATAATAAAGAGTATGTATTGGAGAATGAGATGTGTGTGATCTCTGATAATACTGGAATATTAGGTTTGGGAGGAATAATTGGAGGCATTAGATCTGGAACTGAACTAGAAACTAAGAATGTACTAATTGAAGCAGCATATTTTAGTCCAAGATCAATTAGAAAAACATCAAAAGCTTTAAATATAGATACTGATGCAAAATTTAGATTTGAAAGAGGAATTGATCCATTGTCATCAGAAGAAGGTCTTCAAAGAGCAGCTGAATTAATAAAAAAAATTTGTGGTGGGGAAGTTAGTAAGTTTGATGTTCAAAAAATTGAAAATAATAAAAAAAAAATAGTAAAATTTGAAATAGCATCATTTGAAAAAATAACAGGCTTTAGTATTGAACCAAAAGAAATGATTAAAATCTTGGGCAACCTTGGATTTGAAATTAAAAAAGATAAAAAGTCATTAATTTTAAAAGTACCTTCTTGGAGACCAGATATCGAACAAGAGATAGATATCATAGAAGAACTAGTAAGAATACATGGATACGATAAAATCAAAATTATAGAACCTAAAAAAAATAGAACAAAACCAACATTAAACAATAAACAAAGATTGTTTCATTTTCTTCAAAGATCTTTGGCATCTAAAGGTTTTTTTGAAACTATAACTTGGTCTTTTACTGATTCTAAAATTAATAAATTATTTTTAGAAAACAATAAGGAGATAAATATTATAAATCCTATTAGCTCAGATCTTAATGTCTTAAGAAATTCTATTTTTTCTAATTTAATTATTCACATAAATAAAAATTTAGATAGAGGATTTAAAGATATTTCATTATTTGAAATTGGACCTATATTTTCAGGATCGAAACCAGGTCAACAAGAAACTGTAGTTTGCGGATTACGTGCCGGTAAAATTTCTAGATTAAATTGGTTGGAAAAAGATAGGTTAGTTGATGTATTTGACGTTAAACAAGATGTGGTAAAGAGTTTAGTGGAAGCAGGATTTAATCAAAACAAATTATATATAGATGACAAAACTCCTGGTTATTACCATCCTGGAAAATCAGGAAGAATATTTCTTAATAAAGATAAAGAAAAAGTTGTAGCTTATTTTGGGGAAATTCATCCACATATAATAAAAAAAATAGATATTAAGACGGAGTCATTAGCTGGTTTTGAAATATTTTTAGATAATATAAAACAAACTAAAAAAACATTAAATGATCAAAAAACACTATATAAATATTCAGATTATCAAAAATCAGAAAGAGATTTTGCATTTGTTTTAAATAAAAATTTTCATGTACAGGAGCTAATAGAAATAATTTCTAAAATAGATCAAAATTTAATTAGAGCAGTAAAAGTTTTTGACGTTTATGAAGGAGAAAATATCCCAGAGGGAAAAAAATCTATCGCTTTAAATGTTACCATCCAATCTTCAGAAAAAACCTTAAAAGATGAAGACTTAGATAGAATTAATCAACTTATAATCTCTACCGTAGAAGAAAAAATTGGTGCAAAAATAAGATCTTAAATATGAGCACTATCGACAACATTAGAAATTTTGCCATCATTGCACATATTGATCATGGTAAATCTACTATTGCAGATAGAATAATTCATAATTGTGGGGGACTTACTGAAAGAGAAATGAAAGCACAGGTCTTGGATTCTATGGATATCGAACGAGAACGAGGAATTACAATTAAAGCACAAACAGTAAAATTAAATTACAAAGCAAAAGATGGCAAAGAGTACATTTTAAATATTATAGATACTCCAGGACATGTAGATTTTAGCTATGAAGTAAGTAGATCATTATATGCGTGCGAAGGCTCAATTTTAATTGTAGATAGCACCCAAGGTGTTGAGGCTCAAACATTGGCTAATGTATATCAAGCACTAGATATTAATCATGAAATAGTACCAGTTTTAAATAAAGTAGATTTACCCGCCTCTGATTTAGAAAAAACAAAAAAACAAATTGAAGATGTAATAGGTATTGATACCGAAAATGCCATACCATGCTCTGGAAAAACTGGTGAAGGAATTGGAGATATTTTAGAACAAATTATTAAATCACTACCAGGCCCCAAAGGAAAAAAAGAAGAAGTTTTAAAATGTTTGTTGGTTGACAGTTGGTATGACACTTATTTAGGAGTTGTTATATTAGTTAGAGTTATTGATGGAAAAATCTCAAAGAACATGAAGATCAAAATGATGTCTACTGAACAAGAGTATATTATCGAAAAAGTAGGAGTGTTTACTCCAAAGGCAACAGATATTAATGAACTAAATGCAGGTGAGATTGGTTTTATAACAACAGGAATAAAAGTATTATCTGAAACAAAAGTAGGTGATACTATTTGTGACGCAAGTAACCCGCTTAAAGAGGCTTTACCAGGATTTAAACCAAGTAAACCTGTTGTATTTTGCGGTCTATTTCCTGTTGATAGTTCTGAATATCAAAAATTAAAAGATGGTCTTGGAAAATTACAATTAAATGATGCAAGTTTTTCTTTTGAGGCAGAGTCATCTTCAGCTTTAGGATTAGGCTTTAGATGTGGTTTTTTAGGATTATTACACTTAGAAATAATAACGGAAAGATTAGAAAGAGAATTTGATATAAACTTATTAACAACAACACCAGGAGTAGTTTATAAAGTTCATTTAAATAAAGGTGAAATAATAGAGCTACAAAATCCCTCAAGTCTACCAGAAACTACACTAATAAAATACATTGAAGAACCATGGATTAAAGCAACAATCATTACTCCAGATCAATATTTGGGAGCGATTATAAAAGTTTGCCAAGATAAAAGGGGAGTACAAACTAACTTAAGTTATTCTGGAAATAGAGCAGTTTTAAATTATGAGATACCATTGAATGAAGTAGTTTTTGATTTTAATGACAGACTAAAATCGATGACAAGTGGTTATGCCAGTTTTGATTATGAAATTATTGGTCACAAAGAAGGTGATCTTGTAAAGCTTGGAATTCTAGTAAATGCAGAACCAGTTGACGCACTATCAATGATGGTGCACAAAGATTTTGCACAAACTGTTGGAAGAGAAGTATGTGAAAAACTAAAAGATTTAATTCCAAGACATAACTTTATGATTCCTGTCCAGGCTGCAATTGGTGGTAAAATTATAGCAAGAGAAACAATTAAAGGATTTAAAAAGGATGTATTAACAAAAATTCATGGAGGAGGAGCTAGAGATAGAAAGAGAAAATTATTAGATAAGCAGAAAAAAGGAAAAGCTAGAGGAAAACAATTTGGTAAAGTAGAGATACCACAAGAAGCTTTCATCGGGGTACTAAAAATTAATAAAGAAAAATAATGAGAATATACGACTGTTTTTCATATTGGGACGAAGATATTTTATTAGATTTAAGATTAAATATTTTAGATGAACATGTGGATTACTTTGTAATAGTCGAAGGAAATAGAACATGGCAGAATAATTATAAAAAACTTCGATTTGATATAAATAAATTTTTAAAATTTAAAAAAAAAATCATTTATATTCCAGTAGAAGATATGCCAGGAGGTGATAATCCTTATAAAAGAGAAAATTTTCAAAGGAATTGCATTTCAAGAGGTTTAATAAATTCATCAGATAATGATTTAATTATAATTTCTGATTTAGATGAAATTCCTAATCCTACAGAACTTAATAAATTCCAAAAAAAAATGCGATACGCCGTATTTAAACAAAAACATTATTACTATAAAATTAATTCTCAAAGTCAAAAAAATCCTTATTGGTATGGAAGTAGAATTTGTATAAAAAAGTATCTTAAATCCCCACAATGGCTGAGAGACTTAAAATTTAAAAAAAGACCCTTTTGGAGAATAGATAAATTTCGTCTAAATAATATAATTGACAATGGTGGATGGCATTTCTGCAATTTAAAAACTGCTGAGGAACTTCTTTATAAATATAATAATCTATGTGAAACAAACGACCCGTATATATTTAAAGAAAAAATTGATCCAAAGTATTTAGATGTAAGTGAAATAAAAAAAAAAATTACACTAGGAAAAGATATTATTGGAAGAGAAGAGATATATAAACCCCAGAAATTAGATAATACATTTCCAAAACATATAATTGAGAATATTAAAAAATATAAAGATTGGATTATCTAAAAACAAATTTAAAAA
>JAOIRP010000059.1 GCA_028221385.1 Candidatus Pelagibacter sp. | reverse complement strand
ATTGAAGTACAGCTAGTTAGTAAATAATAGCTTTTTTTAAGTTTTCAAATGACTCAATTCATGTATAAGAACCACAAATTATGAGTAACAATATTCGAAACATCACAATTATTGCCCACGTTGACCATGGTAAAACAACCATGATCGACAACTTAATGAAACAAAGTGGTTCATTCAGAGAAAATGAAGTTGTTGATGAAAGATTAATGGATTCTGGCGAGCTAGAAAAAGAAAGAGGTATCACTATTTTAGCTAAACCAGCATCAATAGATTGGCAAAACTCAAGAGTAAATATTATAGATACACCAGGTCACAGAGACTTTGCGGCTGAGGTTGAGAGAGTTTTAAGTATGGCTGATGGTGCTTTATTACTTATAGACTCTGCAGAGGGTGTAATGCCTCAAACAAAATTTGTACTAGCAAAAGCTCTTAAACAGGGGTTAAAGCCTATCGTCGTCATTAACAAACTAGATAAAGCAGACCAAAGAGCCAATGAAGTTTTGGATGAAACTTTTGATTTATTTGTGAGTTTAGATGCTAATGAAGAACAGTTAGATTTTCCAGTCATGTATGCAAGTGGTAGATCTGGTTGGGCTAGTAAGGAAGTTGATGGGCCAAGAGAAAATCTACACCCGCTATTGGATTTAATTATTGAACATGTAAAACCTGCAGAACTTGACAAAACAAAACCTTTTGCAATGCTGTCTACACTTTTATATGCAGATAGTTTTTTAGGAAGAAGTTTAGTTGGAAGAATATCTCAAGGAACAGCAAAAGCTAATCAACCGATTAAGGCTATAAATTTAAAGGGCGAAAAAGTAGATGAAGGAAAATTAACTAAAATTTTTCGTTACGAAGGAACAAAAAAAGTGCCAATAGAAGTTGGTGAAGCTGGTGATATTGTTGTCATTGCAGGGCTAGAAAAAGCAAATGTAGCTGATACCATATGTGATCCAGAATTAAATGATCCCATCCCTGCAACACCTATAGATCCACCAACTATGTCTATTACAATAAGCGTCAATAGTTCTCCACTAGCAGGTACTGAGGGTAAAAAATTAACTAGCACCCAAATCAGAGATAGATTAGTTCAAGAGGCTCAAAATAATGTTGGAATTACTTTTTCTCAAAATGAAAATGTAGACTCTTTTGTAATTAGTGGTCGTGGAGAATTGATGCTTGAAATTTTACTTACTCAAATGAGACGTGAAGGTTTTGAAATGACAGTAAGCCCCCCTAAAGTTTTATATCAACAAGATGAGGCTGGAAATAAATTAGAACCTATTGAAGAAATTACTGTTGACTTAGATGAGGAATTTTCTTCAAAAATAATTGACTCGATGAATAGAAGAAAAGGAAAGTTGCTGGATCTCAAGGATACAGGCAAAGATAAAAAAAGATTAATTTTTCATGCACCAACTAGGGGTTTGATGGGTTACACAAGTAGATTTTTGACCTTAACAAAAGGTACTGGTGTAATAAATAGAATTTTTCATGGTTATGGAAAATTTGAAGGTGAAATGGATGGAAGAAAAAATGGTGCTTTAATTTCAATGGCCACTGGTAAAGCGGTTGCTTTTGCAATATTTAATCTACAGGCAAGAGGTGAGATGTTTGTAACTCACAATGACCCAGTTTATGAAGGTATGATAGTGGGCTTAGCACCAAAACCAGGTGATATGATCATCAATGTCATGAAGGGTAAACAATTAACAAATATGAGAACACAAGGTACTGATGAAAATGTAGTACTCACACCAGTGAGAAAAATGTCAATTGCAGAACAATTAAGTATGCTAAATACTGATGAAGCACTCGAGATTACTCCAAAATCTCTTAGATTAAGAAAAGCTATACTTAATCCAAATGAAAGAAAGAAAAACGAAAAGTCTAGTACACCTCTCTAATTAAAAATTTTTCCAACAACATACAAACTTAAAGCAACTGCAGGACCAATTCCAAAAGCAAACAATAATGTTCCTAAACCTACAGTACCACCCAAATACCACCCAATAGACATGACTGTGATTTCGAGAGTTGCTCTAACAACAGCAATTGGAAAATTTGTTTTTTTTTGTAATCCTATCATCAGGCCATCTCTTGGCCCTGCTCCTAAATTCGCAATCAAATAAATTCCACCACCTAAACCCACTGTTAGTACAGCTGCTACAGCTAAAAAAATTTGGGGAATAAAATCTTTAGGTGTAGGTACAAACCTAATACAAATATCAATCATAAGGCCAATGATCAGAGCATTTAAGATTGTTCCCATTCCAGGTTTTTGACTTAAAGGCACCCAAAGAATTAATAACAAAATACTAATGATTATAGTTATTGCTCCAACAGAAAGACCAACAT
>JAOIRP010000058.1 GCA_028221385.1 Candidatus Pelagibacter sp. | reverse complement strand
ATTTTAAAGAGAATTTTTTAAACTTTTGTAAATATTTTTAGCTTGTTATTGCTTTTTCTGGTGCAATAAATTCATGTCCGAACACATCGGCAACTGCTTTATAGGTAACCATACCTTTATGAACATTTAATCCTGCTAGAAAGTTTTTATCTTCTCCTAAAGATTTTTCATAACCTTTGTTGGCTAGTTTAACTAGATATGGAAGTGTAGCAGTATTTAATGCAATTGTTGATGTTCTTGGAACTCCACCTGGCATATTAGCTACACAATAATGAACAACATCATCAACAATGTAAGTCGGTTCTCCATGGGTTGTTGGTTTGCTTGTTTCAACACATCCGCCTTGATCTATTGCAACATCAACTATCACTGACCCACGTTTCATCAATTTTAACATATTTTTTGTAACCAGTTTTGGAGCTTCAGCTCCTGGTATTAGTACTCCACCTACAAGTAAGTCTGCTTCAGCCACCAATTTATTTAGATCTATTTTATCACTTTGTTCTGGAATAATTTTATCACCAAACATTTCAACAAGTTGTTTTAATCGCGCTTCTGATTTATCAACGATATGAACCTTCGCTCTCATTCCTGTTGCAATTATAGCTGCGTTTTCTCCAACCACACCTCCACCAAGAATAACAACTGTTCCACCTTCCACTCCCGGCGCTCCACCTAATAATAGACCTCTCCCTTTTTGATTCTTTTCTAAACAATGAGCACCTGCTTGAACTGACATACGTCCAGCAACTGCACTCATAGGTGCTAGAAGCGGCAATCTACCATTGTCATCAGTTACAGTTTCATAAGCTATACACACACCTTTAGATTTAATTAAACCTGCAGTTAATTCTTTTGCAGCTGCTAAATGAAGATAAGTATAAACAATTTGGTTTTCTCTTATCATTTCAACTTCTTTAGGTTGAGGTTCTTTTACTTTAACAATAATATCCACATCATTAAAAATATCTTCAGCTTTATTGACTATTTTAGCGCCTACACTTGTATATTGATCATTATCAAATCCAGCTTCAAAGCCACCATTATTTTCAACCAAAACTTCATGCCCTTCTGATATTAAAGTTTTAACACTATCAGGGGTTAAGCCAATACGATGTTCTTGTGGTTTGATTTCTTTGGGTACGCCTATTTTCATAACTTAATTTCTTTTTTACAAATGCTTTAGATTAATAAAATTTTTAGTTTTTTTGATTTTTTTGGTAGTTCGTAATACCAGTTCTTAACTTTTCAATAATTTCGTCAATATGCTTTTCTTCACATATGAATTGTGGTGCAATAATTAAACAATCTCCTGTGGCTTTAAAATTAACACCAGCTTCATAGCACGCTTTAAAACACTCGTATCCAGCTTTACCTGGTTTCGTATTTAACTTCATGTCTATTCCACCCATCATTCCATATCCTCTAATATTGTCTACTGAATCAAGATCTTGAAGAGAAAACAAACCTTTTTGAAAGTAAGGTGCTAAATTTTTTGCTCTATTAAAAATATCATCTTTTTCAAAAATATCTTGTACAGCAAGAGCTGCAGCTACTGCAACAGGAATCCCTGAATAAGTGTATCCATGAAATAATTCAACTGCACCTGTTGGTGATGCATCCATTACAGCATCATAAATAAAATCGTTACAAGCAACAACGCCCATCGGTACAACTCCATTAGTTGTAGCTTTAGCCATTGTCATAATATCTGGTGTAACTCCAAATTCTTGTGCTCCAAATTTAGATCCTGTTCTACCCCAGCCTGTTATTACTTCATCAAAAATTAAAAGTATTCCATGCTTATCACAAATTTGTCTTAGCTTTTGTAAGTATCCTTTAGGTGGAACTAATGTTCCAGTAGAACCTGCAATAGGTTCAACTATGCAAGCTGCTATATTTTCTCCACCAAAATTTGCACAAATAGTTTCTAAATCATTAGCAAGGTAATCACCAGTTTCTGGTTGACCGCTAACAAACTTATGTTCTGCTAAATGTGTGTGGCTTATATGCTGAACTCCTGGCATTAAAACACTTGCAAATGTTTTAATATTATTCACCATTCCTCCAACTGAAATACAGCCAATATTCATTCCATGATAACCACGCTCCCTACCAACAAATCTAAATCTTTCTGCATGACCTTTTGCTCTATGATAAGCAATTGCAATTTTAAGTGCAGTTTCAACAGCTGTAGAACCACAAATTGTAAAAAACATTTTATTTAAATCACCTGGTGTATGTTTTGAAATTTTTGTTGCAAGTTCAAATGAGCCACCAAAACCCTGTTGAAAAGGTTGGGCATAATCTAAAGTTTCTAATTGTTTTGTAACAGCCTCAGTAATTTCTCTTCTGCCATGACCTAGTGGATTACAAAATA
>JAOIRP010000057.1 GCA_028221385.1 Candidatus Pelagibacter sp. | reverse complement strand
CTATATTATGCATTCCTAATACTCCAGATTGTGGTAAATTTAATATTGGTGTAGATAACATTGATCCATAAACACCACCGTTACTGATAGTAAAAGTGCCACCCTGAAGATCTTCAATAGTTAGTTTTCCATCTCTTGCTTTTTCAGAGATGTTTTTAATATTTTTTTCTATGTCGGCAAATGATAGCTCATCTGCATCTCGTAAAACAGGTACTACTAACCCCTTTTCTGTTCCAACTGCAAAACTTATATTATAATAATTCTTGTAAATAATTTCATCTCCCTCAATCTCAGCATTAACAGATGGAAATATTTTTAGAGCTGCAACACAGGCTTTTACAAAAAAGGACATAAAGCCCAATTTAATCTCGTATCTATTTTGAAAATCTTCTTGATTTTCTTTTCTCATCTCCATTATGCTAGTCATATCAACTTCATTGAACGTTGTTAATAATGCAGCATTTTCTTGTGCTTGCTTTAATCTCTTCGCAATAGTTTGTCTAAGTCTGGACATTTTAATTCTCTCTTCTTGTCCATGTTTAATTTTTCTTTCAGACGGCTTGGGATTAACTCCCATCAAACTTAGCAGATCACCTTTTAGCACTCTGCCTTCTTTTCCTGTTCCCTCTACTTTTGCTAAATCAATTTTGTTTTCCTCTACAATTTTCCTAACAGCTGGTGAAAGTATTTTCCTATCTTTGTTAATAGGGCTTATTTTTTTTTCTTTAACTTCGTCAGTTAATATTAGTGGTTCTAAGTTTTTAACCTCTTTTTCAGTAGGCTCTTCTTCAAAAATTTTTGGTTCTTTTTTTTCAATATCAAGATTAACAACATTGTCTTTTACTTTTGCTGGTTTTATTTTTTCTATCTTTTTTTTTTCAGAGGATTGGGCCTCACCTTCACTTATTGCACCAAGAACTGCACCAACTTCAACTGTGTCTCCATCTTTAGAATTTATTTCTGATAAAACACCATCTATTGGGGATGGTACCTCTAAATTAACTTTATCAGTTTCTAACTCTACTATAGCTTCATCCGCCTCTACTGGGTCACCCTCTTTTTTGAGCCATTTAGCAATTGTTGCCTCGGTAATACTTTCTCCTAGAACTGGAACTAAAATTTTTTCACTCATCTTTATTCAAAAACCTTGTTAATAATTTCTTGTTGTTGTGAAATATGTCTTTTTGCATATCCTGTAGCAGGTGATGCGTCTGGACTTCTTCCTATATAAGAAATTTTACTATTATTAGCGTTAATAGTTTCTAATGTCCATTGGATATAATCTCTCACAGAAAACCATCCCCCCATATTTTTAGGTTCCTCCTGACACCAATAAAATTCAGCATTATCAGCAAAAGGTTTTAGCTCTTTTACCAGTGTTTTTGCAGGAAAAGGATATAGCTGTTCTATCCTAAATAATATCACGTCATCTTTCTTTAATTTTTCTCTAGCTTCTAAAAGATCAAAGTAAATTTTTCCTGAACACATTATAACTTTTTTTATTTCTGATTTTTTCTTTAATTTTATAAAACCTTTTGTTTTTGGATCTACTGCATGATCCCATAATATTCTATGAAATGAATTCTTTTTATCAAAGTCTTCTAAATTTGAAACACAATATTTATTTCTCAATAATGATTTAGGTGTCATCATTACTAATGGCTTTCTAAAATCTCTGTGCATCTGTCTTCTCAAAGCATGAAAATAATTAGCAGGTGTTGTGCAATTCATCACTTGCATGTTATCATTTGAGCATAACTGCAAAAATCTTTCTAATCTTGCAGATGAATGTTCGGGTCCTTGGCCTTCATAGCCATGGGGCAATAACATAACAAGTCCTGAAGCTCTTCTCCATTTTCTTTCACCAGAGGTAATAAACTGATCAATTACGACTTGTGCTCCATTTGCAAAATCTCCAAATTGTGCTTCCCAAATAGTGAGTGTATTTGGTTCTACTAAACTATATCCGTACTCAAAACCAAGAACCGCTAACTCTGATAAAAAACTATCAACTACCTCAAAGTATTTTTGATTTTTTGAAATATTGTTTAAAGGTACATATCGACTATTGTCTTTTTGATTTCTTAAAACTGAATGTCTCTGACTAAAAGTTCCTCTCCCTGAATCTTGTCCTACCAATCTCACTGGATATCCTTCTTCTAACAAAGATCCAAAGGCTAATGCTTCTGCAGTTGACCAATCTATATTAAATCCACTTTTAACTGCTTCTTTTCTGGCTGTTAATATTTTAACAATCGTTTTATGTAGATTTAAATTTTCTTTTGATGAATTTATTTTTTCAGAAATTTCTAAAAGTTTACTCGTATCTGCTCCAGTTACACCTCTTTTATCTTTACCTTTTTCTGGTTTATAAGCTGACCATGTTCCTTCAAACCATTCTATTTTAG
>JAOIRP010000056.1 GCA_028221385.1 Candidatus Pelagibacter sp. | reverse complement strand
TTATGTTTAATTCCCCATCTTCCGTTTCCATCCATAATGATGGCAACATGTTTAATTGGGTTCATATAGTCATTATTTCTTTTTCTTTAAGATCAACTTTTTCATCAATTTTTTTGATATGATCATCTGTGAATGTTTGTACTATTTTTTCAAATTTTTTTTCTTCGTCTTCACTTATATCTTTATTCTTAAGTAAGTTTTTTAGATCATCGTTTGCTTCTCTACGTATATTTCTAATTGAAACTTTACATTTTTCACCCATTGATTTTATGACTTTTTTAATTTCACCTCTTCTCTCTTCACTTAAATCTGGAACTGGTAATCTAATAAGCTGTCCATCAATTTGAGGATTTAGACCTAAATCTGATTTTTTTATGGCTGCATCTATTAATGGCACATTATTGGCATCCCAAACTTGGATATTAATCATTCTTGCTTCTGGTGTAGTTATGCTTGCAACTTGATTTATTGGCATTGCTTGGCCATAAACATCAACTTTAACCAGATCTAGCATACTTGCGTTAGCTCTGCCAGTTCTTAAAGATGATAATTCTTTTGTAAAAACCTCAATGGTTTTGTCCATTTTTTGGTTGTATGTTTTATCATTGAACATTTATTCACCAATTTTTAATCTGTAAAAATCTTTAATTTTTAAATCAGTTACACTAAGATCTTTCATAATATCTTGTACTTTTTTTTTAGGTTCCATTACCCACGATTGAGATAGAAGGCTATTCTCTTCTTTAAATTTATTAATTTTACCTAAGCTAATTTTTTCGGCAATTTCAGCTGGTTTACCAGAGTTTTTTAATTCTTCATTAATTAACTCTTGTTCTTTTTGAATAACTTTTTCGTTAATTGAATTTGATTCAAGTGCTAAAGGGTTTGAGGCTGCCACATGCATTGCAAGTTGTTTTCCAAAAGATTTAATATTTTCTGAGGTATCTTTTGTTTCAAGAGATACTACGACAGCGAGTTTAGATAAATTATCTTTAACAACTGTATGTAAATAATTGAAGTTTTTAGCTCCCACATGATTAAATGTTTTAATTCTACCTATAGTAATTTTTTCACCCATTTTAGCAATTAAAGCTACCAAATTTTCTTCTACAGTTTTACCATTTTTCATAGAAGATTTATTTAATTTTTCTGCATCAGATTCATTTGTGTTATTCAATTCACTCAATTCTTTGGCAAATGATATAAAATCTTCATTTTTAGCAACAAAGTCTGTTTCACAATTTAATTCAATAACAGATGTTTTGTTTTCATCTCCACTTGTGGCTACAACACCTTCTTTGGCATCTCTTGACATTTTTTTTGATGCTTTTGAAATTCCTTTAACTCTTAAAATTTCGATTGCTTTATCTAAATCGCCACCAGATTCTTTAACTGCTAAATTACAATCTTTAAAACCAGCTCCAGTTGCTTCTCTAAGTTGTTTTACTTTCTCTATATCACTCATATTAATTTAACTTTTCTTTCTTTTTTTTACTAAATTTAGCATCAAGTTTTTCTCTATCAAGTTCCTGGATTGTTTTAGTAGATTTTTCTTTAGGTTTTGTTTTTTCATCAATAGAAATTTCTACTTCTTGAGAAGGTGCAGCTTTTTTTGCATTTTCGATTGTCTCTTTAACTAAATTACAATAAAGATCTATCGCTCTTCTTGCGTCATCATTACCAGGAATTGGAAAATCAATTCCATCAGGATTTGAATTACTATCTAAAATAGCTACAATTGGTATACCTAATTTTACTGACTCTTGTATGGCTAAAGACTCATAATTTGTATCTATTATAAATACCAAATCAGGAACTTTTTTCATTTCAGAAATCCCTCCGAGAGATCTTTCAAGTTTATCTTTTTTAACACTCATTTTTAAAAGTTCTTTTTTAGTAAAACCTCTGTTTTCAGATTTTAAATCTGATTCATATTTTTTCATTTTTTTTATAGAACCTGAAATTGTACCCCAATTTGTTAGCATACCACCTAACCATCTATAGTTTACAAAATATTGACCAGTTTCTTTAGCTACTTCAGCAATAGCTTCAGATGCTTGTTTTTTTGTTGATACAAAAAGTATTTTTCCATTATTTGCAATAACGTCATAAACTTTTTCTAATGCAACGTTTGTTAATTCTAAAGTTTGGGTTAAATCAATAATATGTATTGAATCTCTTTTTCCAAAAATATATTTTTTCATTTTTGGATTCCATCTTAAAGTTTTGTGTCCTAAGTGAACACCAGCTTCTAATAATTGTTGGATAGTTAGACTTGGTATTTTCATATTTATTCCCGGTTAAGCCACCACAGTAATTTCCATTTAAGGACCGGAGGTATAAAACCACAAACTGTGTGCGTGTTAATTTAAATTAGTTGTTTCTTACAAATTTTTTATGAAATAAACAAGTCTTTTTTACTGGATAACAGTTGAAATGTCTTTGT
>JAOIRP010000055.1 GCA_028221385.1 Candidatus Pelagibacter sp. | reverse complement strand
CTCCAACTTCATTAATAATGAGAATACTTGGTAAGAATTTATTGGGATTAAAAAAAGATAATACAAAAAGGTCTTATTGGTTAGAAAGATCATCAATAAAGAGTAAGATGAAGAATCAATTTTAGTTATGGATTTTTTAAAAGAGTTTTTTGAATTTTTAAAATTTAGAAAGAAGTACTGGCTAATACCAATACTGATAGTTTTAGTTATTTTTGGGGGATTAATAGTCTTAAGTCAAGGCTCAGCAATAGCTCCCTTAATTTATACAATTTTTTAAGTGAAGGCTATTTTAGGTATATCTGCATTTTATCATGATAGTGCAGCAACAATTCTTGTTGATGGAAAAATTCTAGCAGCAGCACAAGAAGAAAGATTTACAAGAAAAAAACATGATTCCCAGTATCCATTTAATGCTATTGAATTTGTTTTAAATTATGCAAATATTCGACTTAACGACGTTGATCAAGTTATTTTCTTTGAAAAACCATTTTTAAAGTTTGAAAGATTATTAGAAACCTATGTCGCCTTTGCACCAAAGGGTTTTAAGTCTTTTAGCATGGCAATGCCTATTTGGTTAAAGGATAAGTTATTTCAAAGAAAAATGCTTTTTAATGAATTGAAAAGACATGATAAAAATTTTAAAGATGATAAAAAAATTTATTTTTCTGACCATCATTTAAGTCACGCAGCTAGTGCATTTTTCCCATCACCATTTGAGGAAGCAATAGTTTTAACAGCAGATGGTGTTGGTGAGTGGGCAACTACAACAGTTGCTATAGGAAAATCTAATAATCTTGAAATTAAAAAAGAAATTCATTTTCCGCATTCTTTAGGCTTACTCTATTCTGCTTTTACATATTACACTGGTTTCAAAGTTAATAGTGGAGAATATAAGCTTATGGGTTTAGCTCCTTATGGGACACCAATATATGAAGATAAAATTAAAGATAACCTTATTGATATTAAGGAAGATGGTACATTTCATTTAGATCAGACATATTTTAACTACGCAACTGGATTGACGATGACAAATAAAAAATTTCATGATTTGTTTGGAGAGAAACCAAGAAACTCTAAAACTGAACAATTAACACAATTTCATATGGATATAGCAGCCTCCATTCAAAAAGTTACTGAAGTTATAATGATTAAACTAGCAAAATCACTTAAAGAAGAATTTAATATACCCAATCTTTGTCTGGCAGGTGGAGTTGCACTTAATTGTGTTGCTAATGGAAAAATTCTAAAAGAAAAAATATTTGACAATATATGGGTACAACCAGCAGCAGGAGATGCTGGTGGTTCTTTAGGTGCTGCCTTAGGATTGTGGCATATTGAACAAAATAACCCTAGGGTTGTAAATTTAAATGATGATATGCAAGGATCCTATTTAGGCCCAGAATACAGTCAACAACAAATAGAAGAACAGCTAGATAACGCAGGAGCTAAATATACGATTTTAGATGAAGAAGATTTAATAGAAAAAGTTGCTATTAACATTTCTAAGAACGAAGCCATAGGCTGGTTTCAAGGTAGAATGGAATTTGGTCCAAGAGCTTTAGGAGCTAGATCAATCTTAGGAGATCCTAGATCATCTGAGATGCAAAAAACTTTAAACTTAAAGGTTAAGTATAGAGAAAGTTTTCGTCCATTTGCTCCATCTATTCTAAAAGATGATTTAGAGCATTGGTTTGATATGGATGTTGATTGTCCATACATGCTTTTTGTTGCAAATGTTAAGAAGAATAAAATCATTAAAATGAATGAAGAACAAAATAAGCTCTTTGGTATTAAGAAATTGAATGTTAAAAGATCAGAAGTACCAGCAGTTACGCACATTGATTACTCAGCAAGAATTCAAACTGTTCATGAAGAAACCAATGAAAAATATTATAAACTTATAAAAAAATTTAAGGAAAAAACAGGTTGTCCTATGGTTGTAAATACATCGTTCAATATAAGGGGAGAGCCAATCGTTAATACTCCTTTAGATGCATTTAATTGTTTTATGGGAACTGATTTAGATAAATTGATAATAGGAAATTGTTATTTGGATAAAGCAAACCAAAAAAAACTGAATAAAAAAGATTATAAAGATCAATTTGAGCTAGACTAAATTAAATGAATAGAAATTTTAAATATATCTTAAATCCGCAATGGAAAACTTACGAAAGAATTGGACACAAATGGCTTCCCTTCATAATGTTTAATCAAACACCTAATTTTAGATCTGATGTATTAAATACAGATAATAAAGGTTTTAGATATAATTCAAAAAATTTAACTCAAAAAGTTTCCATTTTTGATACAGAAAATAAAGATAATCTTACTCTTTTATTGGGTGGATCTTTCACTTTTGGTGCTGGAGCTACATTAGATCAAAATACAATATCAGGCTATTTATCTAAATCTGGAATAAATTGTCTTAATTTATCAGGGAGTGCGCATGTGGGATTTCAAGAACTAATTTCTATATTTTCAAATATAAATTTGATTAAAAATGTGAAAGAAATAATTTTTATTTCAGGAATAAATGATCTTTACTTATCTGATTTTTTTGGCATAGATTACCCAGACTCCTTTTATTTTAGTTCTGAG
>JAOIRP010000054.1 GCA_028221385.1 Candidatus Pelagibacter sp. | reverse complement strand
ACTGAAAGCCGACGAAGGACGTGATATACTGCGATAAGTTTCGGGGAGCTGTATGTAAGCTTTGATCCGAAAATTTCCGAATGGGGAAACCCACCACTTTATGTGGTACTTTAAATTGAATACATAGATTTAAAGAGACAACCTGGAGAACTGAAACATCTTAGTAACCAGAGGAAAAGAAATCAATTGAGATTCCGTTAGTAGTGGCGAGCGAAAGCGGACTAGGCCAGTAGTTTTGTTAAAAAAATTTGAATAGTTTGGAAATGCTAACCATAGAGGGTGATAGTCCCGTATGAGTAATGTTTAACAAAATTCTTGAGTAAAGCGGGACACGAGAAATCCTGCTCGAATATAGGGGGACCACCCTCTAAGCCTAAATACTCTTCAGTGACCGATAGTGAACTAGTACCGCGAGGGAAAGGTGAAAAGAACCCCTATTAGGGGAGTGAAATAGAACCTGAAACCGCATGCCTACAATCAGTCCGAGCCCTTTTTAGGGTGAGGGCGTACCTTTTGTATAATGGGTCAGTGACTTAATTTATTAAGCAAGCTTAAGCCATCTAGGTGTAGGCGCAGCGAAAGCAAGTCTTAATAGGGCGATTAGTTTAATGAATTAGACCCGAAAACGAATGAGCTTACCATGAGCAGGTTGAAAGTTGGGTAACACCAACCGGAGGACCGAACCAGTTGACGTTGAAAAGTCTTTGGATGACTTGTGGTAAGGGGTGAAAGGCCAACCAAATTCGTAGATAGCTGGTTTTCCGCGAAAACTATTTAGGTAGTGCGTTGAATAAATAGATGTTTAGAGGTAGAGCACTAAATGGGCTAGGGGGAAGAGATTCTTACCAAACCTAATAAAACTCCGAATGCTGAACATTGTTCTTCAACAGACAGACTGTGGGTGCTAAGGTCCATGGTCGAGAGGGAAAGAGCCCAGACCACCAGATAAGGTCCCAAAATCATGATTAAGTGTGAAAGGATGTGGAAATTCCTTAACAGCCGGGAGGTTGGCTTAGAAGCAGCCATCCTTTAAAGATAGCGTAACAGCTCACCGGTCTAATAGAGTTTCTGCGCCGAAGATGTAACGGGGCTAAAATCATGTACCGAATCTGTGGCTTTGCAAAGTTTTCGAACTTTGTAAGGGGTAGCGGAACGTTCTGTAAGCCTGTGAAGGGATACCCGTGAGGGATCCTGGAGGTATCAGAAGTGCGAATGCTGACATAAGTAACGATAAACGAAGTGAAAAACTTCGTCGCCGAAAATCTAAGGGTTTCTATGCAAGGTTAATCCGCGTAGAGTTAGTCGGCACCTAAGGCGAGGGCGAAAGCCGTAGTCGATGGAAACAAGGTTAATATTCCTTGACCAGATGGTAGTGACGGATTTTGTAAGTTGTGAGTTCTTAATGGATTGAATTTGCCGCGAAAAAGTCCCAAGAAATAGCTCCATCATTAGACCGTACCCGAAACCGACACAGGTAGATTAATAGAGTATATTTAGGCGCTTGAGAGAATGATGTTGAAGGAACTCGGCAAAATGCTTCCGTAACTTCGGGATAAGGAAGACCTTTTTGTAGGCAACTATAGAAAGGTGGCACAAGCCAGGGAGAAGCGACTGTTTATCAAAAACACAGGGCTCTGCTAACACGTAAGTGGATGTATAGGGTCTGACGCCTGCCCGGTGCTGGAAGGTTAATGCGGTTGGTGCAAGCTAACTTCTGAAGCCCCAGTAAACGGCGGCCGTAACTATAACGGTCCTAAGGTAGCGAAATTCCTTGTCGGGTAAGTTCCGACCTGCATGAATGGCGTAACGATTTCTCCGCTGTCTCCAACATCAACTCAGTGAAATTGAATTCTCCGTGAAGATGCGGAGTTCGCGTAGTTAGACGGAAAGACCCCGTGCACCTTTACTGCAACTTTACATTGGTGTTAGGAAAAACATATTTAGTATAGGAGGGAGACTTTGAAGCAGAGGCGTCAGCTTTTGTGGAGTCACCAGTGAAATACCTCTTTTGTTTTTCTTGATATCTAACCGATAGCCGTCATCCGGCATCGAGACATTGTATGGTGGGTAGTTTGACTGGGGCGGTCGCCTCCCAAATAGTAACGGAGGCGTGCGAAGGTAGGCTCAGAACGGTCAGAAATCGTTCGTAGAGTGCAATGGCATAAGCCTGCCTGACTGTGAGACTGACAAGTCGAGCAGAGACGAAAGTCGGTCATAGTGATCCGGTGGTTCTGAGTGGAAGGGCCATCGCTCAACGGATAAAAGGTACGCCGGGGATAACAGGCTGATACTGCCCAAGAGCTCATATCGACGGCAGTGTTTGGCACCTCGATGTCGGCTCATCACATCCTGGGGCTGGAGCAGGTCCCAAGGGTTTGGCTGTTCGCCAATTAAAGTGGTACGTGAGCTGGGTTCAGAACGTCGTGAGACAGTTCGGTCCCTATCTGCTATGCGTGTAGAAGAATTGAGAGGAGTTGACCCTAGTACGAGAGGACCGGGTTGAACATACCACTGGTGGACCTGTTGTAGCGCCAGCTGCAGTGCAGGGTAGCTAAGTATGGAAGAGATAACTGCTGAAAGCATCTAAGCGGGAAACTCACCTCAAAACTAGTTCTTCCTATAGAGCCGTGGTAGACCACCACGTTGATAGGCTGGATGTGGAAGCGCAGTAATGCGT
>JAOIRP010000053.1 GCA_028221385.1 Candidatus Pelagibacter sp. | reverse complement strand
CATGGGGGTGTTAGTAATAATTTAAAGGTAAATTTAGTAAGAATTGACTCAGAAAAACTTAAAGTTTCAGAAATTAAAAAAAGATTAAAAGGTGTTTCTGGAATTTTGATACCAGGTGGATTTGGTAAAAGAGGGACTGAGGGAAAAATTGAATCAATTAAATATGCAAGACAAAATAAAGTTCCTTTTTTTGGAATTTGCTTTGGCATGCAAATGGCTATAATTGAGTTTGCTAGAAATAAATTGAATATTAAAAAAGCAACTTCAAGTGAATTTGGTAAAGGTGGGGTACCTATTATTGGGTTAATTACTGAATGGAGAAAAGATGGTAAAGTGATTAAAGGAACTGATAAAAACCTAGGTGGCACTATGAGACTTGGTCTTTACGATGCTAAATTAAGAGATAATTCTTTGATAAAAGAAATTTACAAATCGAATCTTATTAAAGAAAGGCATAGGCATAGATATGAAGTAAATATAGCTTATAAAGATAAATTTGAAAATAAAGGCATGATGTTTTCTGGATTATCTCCTGATAATAAGCTTCCTGAAATAATAGAGTTAAAAAATCACCCTTGGTTTGTGGCTGTTCAATTTCATCCTGAATTTAAATCTAGACCTTTGGATCCACATCCATTATTCTCATCTTTTATCAAAGCTGCAAAAAATCATAGATGACAAATATTAAAGTAAATTGTGGAAATATAGAAATTTCAAATAATAATAAAATTTGTATTATTGCTGGACCTTGTCAATTAGAGACTGAACAACATGCAATGGACATGGCTGGTAAGATAAAAGAAATTACTGCCAAATTTAATATGGGTTTTATTTATAAAACTTCATTTGATAAAGCTAACAGAACTAGCCTTAAAGGAAAAAGAGGTGCAGGACTTGAACAATCGCTACCTATTTTTGATAAGATTAAAAAAGATTTAAATGTACCAATATTAACGGACATTCATAATGCTGAACAATGTTCATTAGTAGCTCCTCATGCTGACGTATTACAAATACCTGCTTTTTTATGCAGACAAACAGATTTATTAATTGCTGCCGCAAAGACAAATAAAATTATAAATGTAAAAAAAGGACAATTTCTTGCTCCATGGGACATGGTCAATGTAACAAAAAAAATTGCTGACTCAGGTAATAATAATATTCTTGTTACGGAGAGAGGTGCTAGCTTCGGTTATAACACTTTAGTTTCTGATATGAGATCTTTACCTATCATGGCTAAAAATGGGTATCCAGTAATTTTTGATGCAACTCACTCAGTACAGCAGCCTGGTGGTTTAGGTGAAACGAGTGGTGGTCAACGAGAGTTTGTAGAGTATTTAGCTAGAGCTGCAGTAGCGGTTGGTGTAGCGGGAGTTTTTATTGAAACACATCAAGATCCAGACAATGCTCCATCAGATGGCCCTAATATGGTTCCATTAGATAAGTTAGAAAAATTATTATCCCAACTTTTTGAAATTGATAATTTAATAAAAAAATAAATGAGTAAAATTTTAAAAATAAGGGCTCGTCAAGTTTTTGACAGTAGAGGAAATCCCACAATTGAAGCAGAAGTTTATTCAAAAAGTCTAAGCTCATCAGCTATATGTCCCTCTGGAGCATCAACTGGAACTTACGAGGCATTTGAAAAAAGGGATAAAAATAACAAAAAGTACTTGGGTAAAAGTGTATTAACTGCTGTAAATCTTATCAATACAAAAATTTCAAAAAAACTAAAGGGATTTAATGTTCATGACCAAGAACGCATTGATGCAATTTTGATAAACCTTGATGGCACTAGACAAAAAACTAAATTGGGAGCCAACGCAATTTTGGCTGTATCTATGGCAGCTAAAAAACTTTCTGCAAAAATTAAAAAAATACCATTGTATAAAAACTTCCTAGTAAAAAATAATTTTAGACTACCTTATCCACTAATGAATATAATTAATGGTGGTGCTCACGCCAATAATGGGTTGAGAATTCAAGAATTTATGATTAGACCAGACAAAGCTAAGAATTTTTCTGAAGCTATGCGAATTTGTTTTATTGTAATTAGCAATTTAAGAAACTTAATTAAGAAAAAAGGTTTATCAACCTCTGTAGGAGATGAAGGTGGGTTTGCACCAATGATAGACAATAATGAACAAGCGTTAGATTTAGTAGTTGCTGCAATTAAAAAGTCAGGTTTTAAAAATGGCAAAGACGTTTCTATATGTCTTGATGTAGCGGCTAATGAACTTTTTAATAAAAATAAATACTCAATTCATTCTAAAAAACATATATCAGTAGATCAATCTATTAAAGGATATCAAAAAATTATTAATAAATATAAAATTAAATCAATTGAAGATCCTTTTGCAGAAAATGATTGGATTTCATGGAATAAAATAATGAGATCAACAAATAAAGTTCAAATCGTTGGAGATGATCTTTATGTTACAAATTTAGAAAGATTAAAAAAAGGGTTTTTAAACAATTCATCAAACTCAATATTAATAAAGTTAAATCAAATTGGAACTGTTTCAGAAACTCTTGAAGTTATTAAGTTTGCTCAAATAATAGGATATAAGACAATTATATCTCATAGATCGGGTGATAGTGAAGATACTTTTATAGCTGATTTAGCAGTTGGAACAGACTCAAACCAAATAAAAACAGGTTCTCTTGCTCGATCAGAAAGAGTCGCCAAATATAACCAATTAATACGTATAGAAGAACAGCTTGGAAAAAAAGCAAGAATGAATAAAATTCAATAATGTTCAGTAAATTAAAAAAAAATTATTTTTTATTAATTTCCACGTTCTTGATA
>JAOIRP010000052.1 GCA_028221385.1 Candidatus Pelagibacter sp. | reverse complement strand
CAGCATCAAGTATAATAACTAAAACATTAGCATTTACATATTTAAATCCACATGTTTATTCTGATACAGTTTTTTTTCTAGGTAATTTTTCAAAAAACTTTTTAACTGTAAATAAATATTACTTTGGAATTGGAGCTTCAATAGCATCATTACTATTTTTTTTTATAATTGGCTATCTTTCAAAATTCTTATCTAAATTTTTACAAAGTGAGACAATTTGGAGACGAATAAATCTATTTATAATAATATTCATGAGCATAATTACATTCTATGTAATGATTGAAATATTCAAGTTTTTTTAATATTTTAAGTTTTTATGATTAAAAAAAAAAGAAATTTTTTAAAAATAACTGGATTATCATTTTTGATGGCATTTTTATTGCCTTACAAATTATTATATTCAGCTACAAAAAAAATAATTAATCAAAATTTAACTGACGAACAAAAAGAAATAATGTTAAATGAAGCTACCGAACGTCCATATACAAGTGTTTTAAATCATGAAAAGAGAAGTGGTTTTTTTCATTGTGCCAACTGTGGAGCCAAGCTTTTTTCATCAAAAGCAAAATTTGATAGTGGAACAGGATGGCCCTCATTTACAGAGTCCCTTCCAGGTGCTTTCAAAACAAAAATTGATTATTCCTTGGGTATGAAAAGAATAGAATATCATTGTGCTAATTGCGGAGTACATCACGGGCACGTTTTTGCAAACGGCTTATCCAAAAAAAGATTTTGTAATAATGGTTTATGTTTAATTTTTAAGCCAGATAATAATTAATTAGAATATCCGTATTTTTTTAGTCTTACGTCACCAGTTCTTGCATGCGCTTCCATTCCTTCATATCTAGAAATTCTTGCAGCAGCTGCGCCCACTAGCTCGGTAGACTCTTTAGTCATTCTTTGGAAGCTTAAAGTTTTAACAAACTTTCCAACGAATAATCCACCGGTGTATCTTCCTGCACCTTTGGTAGGTAAAATGTGGTTTGTTCCCGAGCATTTATCACCATAAGCAACTGTAGTTTCTTCACCAATGAATAAAGAACCATAGTTTGTTAGTCTTTTATGAAACCATTCTAAATTTTCAGTATGAACTTCTAAATGTTCTGGAGCGTATTCATCACTTATCTTTGCCATCTCTTCATCTGTATCACAAAGAACTACCTCACCATAATCTCTCCAAGCAGCATCAGCATTAGTTCTTGGAACTTCTGGTAATTCAGCAATTAATTCAGGAACTCTTTTCATTACTTTTTCTGCAAGCTCTTTACTTGTCGTATATAACCAACATGGTGAATTATATCCATGTTCAGCTTGTCCAACTAAATCGACTGCAACTATTTCAGGATCTGCTTTTGCATCTGCAATAATACCAATCTCAGTAGGTCCAGCAAATAAATCAATACCAACTTTTCCAAATAGTATTCTTTTTGCTTCAGCTACAAATTGATTTCCTGGTCCAACAATAATATCTGCTGGAGGGTTGTTAAACAATCCATTAGTCATTGCTGCAATAGCTGGTACACCACCTAGATTTAATATCACATCAGCACCACACAAGTCAGCAGTATAAATAATTGTAGGATGAGCACCAACTCCTTCTTTTGGAGGACTACAGGCTATAACATTTTTAACACCTGCAACTTTTGCTGTAGTGACACTCATTACTGCAGAAGCAATATGTGCATAACGACCTCCTGGAACATAACAACCTGCTGTATTTACTGGGATTAATTTTTGACCAGCAAATAATCCTTTTGATAATTCAACCTCAAAGTCTTGACCATAATTTTTTAATTGTGCTTCTGCAAATTTTCTTACTCTTTCGTGTGAAAACTGGACATCATCTTTAGTTTTTTGGTCTAATGTTTTTTTAATTTCTTCAATTCTTTCTTTTGAAACAATAATGTCTCCATCATACTTATCAAACTTTTTTGTAAGATCTATACACCCTTGTTCTTTAGTAGTTTCGATATCTTTTAGTAAATCTTGAACAATTCCTGTTGTTTTTGTATCATCTGTTGAAGATGTTTTGGGTGACTTTTTTAAATATGTTATAGTCATTATTTTCCTCTCTGAATTTAAAACTTTATTTAAAGCAAAAATGAAATTATATCAATGAAGAATTAGTCCAATGCAACTACAGCGGCAGCTATAGATGCTAATCTAGCTTGTGCCTCATCGGATCTACTAGTAATTACAATTGGTACCTTACCACCAACTACAACACCAGCAGCACAAGCACCCATAAAATATATCATCATTTTTACAAGAGCATTTCCTGTTTCAACACTTGGTACAAGCAATACATCTGCATCGCCTGCAACAATATTTTTAACACCTTTTATTGCTGCAGATTTCTTAGAAATACTATTATCAAATGCTAGAGGACCAAATACATCTGCATTCAAATTTTCTTTTTTTGCTATTTTTGTAATTTCATTAGCTTCTTCTGAGCTTGGCACACTGTCCAAAACTTCTTCTGTAGCCGAAAGAACAGCAACTTTAGGTCTTTTAATTCCAATACGATTAGAAAATTCAATTACATTTCTCAAAATATGCATTTTAGTTTTTACATTCGGTAATACATTCAAAGCACCATCTGTAATTATTAATGGCCCACCTTCTTTTGTTGTTGTCATATGCCAGATATGACTTAACCTTGTTTTACCAAGTAAATTATATTCTCTTTTAAGAACCTCTTTCATTAATATATCTGTGTGAATATGGCCCTTTACAATAATCTTTATTTTATCTTCACTAGCAAGTTTTGCTGCTATGGCAGCTGTATTATTTTCTACTGGTTCATGAATTATTTCAAAAGATGAAATATCCCATTTTAAGTCTTCAGCACATTTTATAATTTTGTCTTTATCACCAATAAATATTGGTATTATCAGATTTTCATTAACTGCATCTTGAACAGAAAGCATAGGTAGAGGTAAGCCCGCATTTACAATAGCAGCTTTGACCTCTTTTTTCT
>JAOIRP010000051.1 GCA_028221385.1 Candidatus Pelagibacter sp. | reverse complement strand
GCGGTTTGCGGTAATGCAAATAGCAATGAGTTAAATACAAATTTATTACCATTCATGCTAAGGGGTATTAAAGTTTGGGGAATGGATTCAGCAAATTGTAGCATTAAAAGAAGAGAATTTATTTGGGCAGAAGCAGCAAAACTTGTTGATTTTAAAGTTCTTGAAAAATCAATCTTAACTGTAAGTTTAGGTGAATTATTAGAAACATATCCAAAAATCTTAAAGGGTGAAATTTCTGGAAGAGTTTTGGTAGATTTAAATAAATAAATGGATTGGGATAAGTTAAAGATATTTCATGCGGTTGCGGAGGCTGGTAGCTTTACTAATGCTACAGTAAATTTAAATCTTAGCCAATCTGCAATTAGTAGACAAATACAATCATTAGAACACGATCTTAAGGTTCAACTTTTTGAAAGACATGCAAGAGGTCTTACTTTAACTGAAAATGGTGAATATGTTTTTAAAACTGCACATGATGTTATTAGCAAACTTAAAGAAGTCGAAACATCTTTAGGTGATCAAAAAAATAAACCTACTGGCAAACTAACGATCACAACAGTAAGAAGTTTTGGAACCCACTGGTTAACACCTAGAATTCAAGAATTTATGAATTTAAATCCTGAAATTGAGGTAGAATTAATATTTGATGATAAAGAATTAGATCTGAGCACTAGACAAGCAGACATTGGTATTTTTATGAGAAGGCCTAAACAGCTCAATTATATTCAAAAAAAATTAGTTGATATTAAGTACTATATATATGGCTCTAATAAGTATTTAGAAAAGCATGGTATGCCAAAAACCTTAGTAGACTTAAACAAACATAAATTCATTTCATTTGGTAAGGGCGCTCCGTCTCCAGTATATAATCCGGACTGGGCACTGAAATTGGGAGTTAAAGATGGAAAAAAAAGAAAATCAATAATGAAAGTAAATAGTGTTATGGGTTTACTTCTAGCTGTAGAAGCAGGAGTTGGCTTAGCGGCTTTACCTGAATATTTAGTTTCAAACTCTAATAATATAATAAAAGTTTTACCAAACTCTGAAGGCCCAATAACAGAAGCGCACTTTGTATATCCTCAATCACTCAAAAACACTGCAAGAATAACCGCATTTAGAAACTTTTTATTTAGTAAAATTGGCGATTGGAAATCTTAATTAACTAGATTTATCATTAACGTAAACAGAAACACCTCTAGAATTAATATCTACATCAAATTTTTTATGCAAAGGAGGAAATGCTCTTTGAGAGCAGTCAAGTCTATCACATGTTCTACATGATACACCAATAGGAATTTCTGATGTTTTATCACTTACATTTATATTTTCAGTATAAACAAAGTCTTTTGCATATTTTGCATCACAGCCCAAGCCAATTGATAAAATACTTTTTGCCTTTCCAAATCTACCTATTCCTTTTTCTACTGTTCTTGCAATACAAACATACTTTTCTCCATTAGTCATTTTACTTACAGCAGCTTGGATTACACCTGGTCTTGTGAATGCTGAATAAACATTCCATCTTGGACATGCACCACCATATCTTGGAATATCAATACCTGATAAAGAAAATCTTTTTGAAATAGGTAGATTTACCTATTTCATTTCTAATATTTGCAGTGCAAATTTTTTGTAATTCACTATGTGCTAAATTTCCTTTTATTTCATATTTGGAAAAAGGTGTTAATTCATAAAGACCTACATTTGAGGTGGTATTTTTTGTTTCATACTCAACAGATGAATACCAGTTTTGATATTCAAAACTGTAATTGTATTCTGCTTTCTCACCTTTTAAGGCATACCACATTGGTCTTTCATATCCTCCTGAAACACCAAAGCATGCACCAGCTTTTTTTAATTCTTCGTGATAAGGTAGTATTTTTTGATTACGAGAGGTATTGTGTTGTTTGTAAGGCCAATGCATTCCATAAAGATCACCAAGTGTTTCTGTAACTCTTTCTGTGATAAATTTTTTAGATGAGTGAAACTTTTCAAATCTTTTTATATCCAAGGAAAATAAATCTTCATTCATATAACCATTAATCATCCACTCAGCTGTAACTCTACCAGCTCCACCTGAGCTTGCTATTCCAATGCTGTTAAATCCACAACATGTATAAAGATTTGTAACCTCAGCTGTTTCACCTAAAAGATATTGTGTATCAGGTGTAAAAGACTCAGGACCAGAAAAAAACTTTCTAATTCCTGCATTTTCTAACATTGGTAGTCTATGAAAAGATTTTTCTAAATATGGTTCGAAGTGATCAAAATCATCTGGGAATTCTCCAAAAGAAAAATCTTCTGGGACTCTTCCTTTTTCCTTAAAAGCTGGTTTTGCATTGGGTTCAAATATTCCTACCAGCATCTTTCCTGCATCTTCTTTTAAATAAAGACAAGCATTGTAATCTCTTAATACAGGTAAATTTTTTGGTAAATCTTTCATCGGCTCTGTTATTATGTAAAAATGTTCATTAGGATAAAGAGGAACACTTACTCCTATATCTTCTCCTATTTGTCTTGACCACATGCCTGTTGCAAGGACTACATATTCACAATCTATTTTACCAAATTTAGTTTCAAACTCTAATTTTTAACTAGTATTTTATTTACTGGAGTTTTTTCAAATATTTGAACTCCTTCCATTTTAGCTGCTTTAGCTAAAACGTTTGTAACTCCAACTGGATCGGCTTGACCATCTTCTGGCATATACACCCCACCAATAATATCATCATCATTTATTACTGGATAAAGTTCTTTAGTTTTTTGTTTATCTAAAACTTCAACATTAACATCAAAAAGTTGCGCTGCTGTTGCTTGTCTTAAAAGTTCTTCCATTCTTTCTTTTGAGCTAGCTACTGTAATTGCACCATTTTGTTTTAAACCTGTAGATAAACCAGTTTTTTTTTCTAACTCTTTGTATAAATTAAGAGAGTATTTTCTAAGTTTTGTAATAGTGGCAGAGGCTCCTAATTGACCAACTAATCCAGCAGCATGCCAAGTGGTTCCTGATGTTAACTGATCTCTTTCAAGTAAGATTGTATCTTTCCAACCAAATTTAGCTAAATGATATGCTACAGAACCTCCAGCAACACCTCCTCCAATAACTACTACTTTTGCTGATTTTGGTAATACGGCTGACATTTATATTTTAATAATATTAAAATTTTTAAATACAAACAACTAAATCTTAATGTT
>JAOIRP010000050.1 GCA_028221385.1 Candidatus Pelagibacter sp. | reverse complement strand
AAAGAATATGTTGATGATGTTGATCCATCTAAAAGTATGGATGCAGCAATAAATGGATTGTTGCAATCTTTAGACCCCTATTCTGCTTATATGACCCCTGAAAGTTTCAAAAGTATGCAAACAGAAACAAGTGGAGAGTTCGGCGGACTTGGTATAGAGGTCGGTATGGAGGCAGGAGTTGTGAAAGTGATATCTCCTATAGATGATACTCCAGCATCAAAAGCTGGATTAAAAGCAGGTGATTATATTGTTAAAATTGAGAAAACTCAGGTTCAAGGAAAAACATTAACAGAGGCTGTCGAGTTAATGAGGGGTCCAGTTGGATCTAGCTTAGAGATAACAGTTAGAAGAAAAGGTAAAAAAAAAGCACTAATTTTTAATATCACTAGAGAAATAATTAAAGTCCAATCTGTTAAATCAAAAATTCTTAATGATAGTGTTGGATATATTAGGCTTACTTCTTTCAATGAAAATAGCAGTCAACAAATTAAAAAGACAGTTTTAAAATTTAATAAAAATAAAAATTTAAATTCTTTTATTTTAGATTTAAGAAATAATCCTGGTGGCTTACTATCTCAAGCTATAAAAATTTCTGACTTTTTTTTAGAAAATGGTGAGATAGTATCAACAAAAAGCAGACGCACTTCAGAGAATAGAAGATGGTTTGCTAAAAAGGGAGACTTAATAGACGGCAAGTCTATGATTGTACTAATTAATTATGGTTCTGCTTCAGCTTCAGAAATTGTGGCAGGTGCTTTAAAAGATCACAAAAGAGCAATTATTATTGGAGAAAATAGTTATGGCAAAGGTTCTGTTCAATCTATTATTCCCTTAAAAAATAAAGGTGCCATTAGGTTAACTATATCTAAGTACTATTTACCTTCAGGAAAATCTATTTCAGAAATTGGTATAACCCCAGATATAGAAGTCGAAGAAAGTGCTTCAGATTTTAAAATTAATACTAATACTGATAATCAATTAAATTTTGCAATAAAACTTCTCAACGGATAAATGGCCATCATCTCAAAAAAATTACCTCTAAGAAGTGGGGTTGGAATAGTTGTCTTAAATAAAAATGATCAAGTTTTTGTTGCAAAGAGAATTGATAATAGTAAAAATTTTTGGCAAATGCCCCAAGGTGGTGTTGACAAAAATGAAGATTATTTGGCTGCTGCTTACCGTGAATTAGAAGAAGAGACTAGCATAAAAAATATTGATTTAGTTAAAGAGTTAGATGGATTAATCTCATATGAACTACCTAAACATTTGCTAGGTGTTATTTGGAAAGGCAAATATAGAGGACAAGAACAGAAATGGTTTGTAGTTCGGTTCTTAGGTAATGACAGTGAAATCAATATTAATACTAGTCATCCTGAATTTTGTGAATGGAAATGGGTTGAGCTTGAAAATATAACTGACTTAGTCGTAGACTTTAAATTACACGTTTATGAAGATGTTAAAAAAAAAGTAAAAGAAATTCTTAATTAAGAGTTCTTAAAACATCTATTTTTTGATCCAATAAATATTTATTTTGGTCAGTAATTTCGGTATTTTTTGAATGTTCTTCTGCTTCTGTTAAAAGTTCACTAATTTTAGACTTCTCAATATCTTTAATATTAAAAATAGAACTTGTTAATACTGATAAATTATTATTCTTGAATTCTACAATTCCATCTTCAACATAATAATTTTCCTCTCCGGATTGAGAAAAAATTTTAATAATACCAGGTTTTAAAAATGAGATTATTGAAATATGATCTTTCAAAATACCCATTTCTCCCTCAAAAGCAGGAACAACAACTTCAGTGACGTTTTCTTTTGAAAGAAAAGATTTTTCAGGATTTACTATTTCTATTTTAAACTCTTCACTCATTATGCGGCTGCCTCTTTCGCCATTTTTTCAGCTTTTTCTACAGCTTCCTCAATTGTTCCTACCATATAGAATGCAGCTTCTGGTAAATGATCATACTCGCCATTGCATATTGCAGCAAAACCTTTAATTGTTGATTCTAAATCAACTAATTTACCAGGTGAACCAGTAAAGACTTCTGCAACGAAGAAGGGTTGTGATAAAAATCTTTGTATTTTACGAGCTCTAGCTACTGTTAATTTATCTTCTTCAGAAAGTTCATCCATTCCTAAGATCGCAATAATATCTTGTAATGATTTATAGGTTTGAAGAACTTTTTGCACTTCTCTTGCAACTCTATAGTGTTCATCTCCAACTATTCTTGGGTCTAAAATTCTAGAAGTCGAATCTAAAGGATCTACTGCTGGATAAATTCCAATTTCAGCTATTTGTCTTGATAATACAGTTGTTGCATCTAAGTGAGCAAAAGATGTGGCAGGTGCCGGATCGGTTAAATCGTCCGCTGGTACATAAATTGCCTGTACAGACGTAATTGACCCTTTATTAGTTGTTGTAATTCTTTCTTGAAGATTACCCATGTCTGTTGCAAGTGTAGGCTGATATCCAACTGCTGAAGGAATTCTTCCCAATAGGGCTGAAACTTCTGAGCCTGCTTGTGTAAATCTGAAAATGTTATCTACGAAAAAAAGAACGTCTTGACCTTCTTGATCTCTAAAATATTCAGCTACAGTTAATCCTGTAAGTGCAACTCTAGCCCTAGCTCCTGGAGGTTCATTCATCTGTCCATAAACTAGTGCTGCTTTAGATCCTGGTCCTTCAGGTTTAATAACTCCTGAGTCAATCATTTCATGATAAAGATCATTTCCCTCTCTAGTTCTTTCACCAACTCCAGCAAATACAGAAAATCCACCATGTGCTTTTGCAACGTTGTTAATTAATTCCATAATGAGAACTGTTTTACCAACTCCAGCACCTCCAAATAAACCAATTTTTCCACCTTTGGCGTAAGGTGCTAATAAATCAACAACTTTAATTCCTGTAACTAAAATTTCTGTTTCTGTTGATTGATCACTAAATTCAGGCGCAGCTCTATGAATTGGCCACTTTTCTTTTGTCTTAACTTCACCTTTCTCGTCAATAGGTTCACCTATTACATTTACAATTCTTCCTAAAGTTTCTGGTCCAACTGGAACTTGAATGGGAGATCCTGTTGAAATAACTTCATCTCCTCTTTTTAAACCTTCTGTAGCATCCATAGCAATTGTTCTAACACTTGATTCACCAAGATGCTGAGCGACTTCTAAAACTAATCTATTATCTCCATTTTTACATT
>JAOIRP010000005.1 GCA_028221385.1 Candidatus Pelagibacter sp. | reverse complement strand
TGGAGTTATAGACAAAAAAACCCAATCACATCGATTTATTATTTCTTGATTATTTTTTGCTATTGATACTTTGGAAAATTTTTTTTTAAGACTTGTAGCAATAGATTTGTTTCGAGGTGATATTAATATCTTTTTAAAAGATATTTTGGAATTGCATATACCTACAATTACTGAGGAAGCAATTTTACCTGTTCCTATAAATCCTAGTTTCATAAAATTCTAATATAGACGACTTATAATAATTTTAAAATTAATTAATAAAAAAATGATCCTCTAATTCTTAACAACTCTCTAATTAATTTTTTATTTTCTTTAAAAGGTCTTCTGCCATGAAGCCAAAAATAATTATTTGCAATAATTGAAGAGCCTACTGGTAATTTAGTGATTATCTTATTTTGACTTTCTTCCAAGGCGTCAGATAATTTTTGTAAAAAAACTCCTTGTTCCATGTTTTTAGGTTCTGGAAATTGATCAATATATGATATTTGGGCTTTGTTATTTTTATCTTCTGAAAATACTGGATGTTTAATTTTATAATCAACATTTTTACTTTTAGGAGAGCCCCACACAAAATCTTGTTTTCCAATAGGGTCTTTAAATAGATCCTCACAATGCTCCCAATCATCTAAATGTAACATTACAGTGTCACCTCCTTCTGCATTTTTTTCTTCTATTTTTGTCATTAGAAGCCAATCAGTAATTTCTTTTACATAAGTTCCATCAGTGTGAAGGTCCATATTTTTATAAGCTTTTCTTAAATAAGAGTCACTCTTATCCTCGTGCTTGACTTCAAATTTTGCATAATATTTTCCAGCCATAGAATCATGATTGGGATTACCTATTAAATAAGCAATAGCAGTTGATAACTTTACTAAAAAATCATTAGTAATTTTAGAACTATGATTTTTTGGACCAATAATAAAACAGCCAGTATCTCTATTTCTTAAAATTGAATTAATTAATTTGCTAAGTTTGTTTTCTGTTAAACTATCTAAACTTTTTGCAACCGTGAATCTTGTAAAAGGTTTGAATTCTAAAGCTGTTATATCAAACTTGTTAAATGGAAATATTAATTTTTTTAATAACTCATCTTCTATTTTTATATCAATTATTCTTTTCGATTTTTGATGTTCATTAATTTCAAATCCAGAAATTTTTTCCATAGATTATTTTAATTACTATCAAATTGAATATCAATATATCAATTAAAAATAGTATTTAAAAAAGCTAATAATACACCACCTAATACTGTTGGATATACAAAATTTCTTTTACTCTTTATAAAAACAATTAAACAAATAAAGATAACAATAAATCTGATTAAATAATCAACATCCGCTAAAGCACCTGCAGGAAAAATAATTATTCTTGCAAGCAGGGCAGAAAGAGTAGAGTAAGCAAGACAATTGAACCATTTAAATATTTTAGATGTTTCTTTTATTTTTTTTGATGTTATTACGCCAAGAAATCTTGAAATATAAGTTGCTATGGATGTTGCCAAGATCGTCAACACTATATTAATTGTCATTTAGCTCTCCTATAAAAAAAGCTAAAGTTCCTGCTGAAAAACCTCCAAATAATATACACCATTCTGGTGATATAAAATAAAATAAAATTCCTAATATAGATCCAAGAATAATAGCCAAGCTCATTTGAATGGTTTTCATTGCTCCAACCATTACACATGTAAAATAAACTGGATTTACTATTGCTAATCCTACCATCATATCTTTATTTAAATAATCAGCTATAAAAAAACCAAAAGCAGTAGCTGAAATTGCAACTGACAAATTAGCTGCTCCAACACCAATCCAATAGTCTAAACGATATTTTCTTTCAATAGATCTATAATTTTCTTTCATTATTAACCATGCTGAAACAGCAATAAAATGACATGCTAAATAATACTTTAATCTTGGTTGGCTTTTATGTGTTAATAGTGGAAATAGTGAAACCGTCATTGGGTAAAGTCTTGCATTAACCAACCAAACCGCCAAAAAAATATTTAGTAATGAAGCCCCAACTATTAATGACTCAGCCATTATTAATGAGCCTGGCAAAGCATAAGTTAAAAAAGTTGAAAAAATACTTTCTTGGATATTAAGACCAATACTTTTAAATAAAGCTCCAATAGCTACAAAGCTTGCAAATAATGCAATTGCAGGACTGTTTGCACTCTTAATACAAAAAAAACCTTTTATAAAATATTTTGTATTAATCATTAGCCACCAAGAAATAATCTACCCACATCAGGGTTGTTTAACAAATCATCCCCTTTGCCAGCAATAGCTGTTTGACCAGAAACTAAAACATATCCTATGTCTGCAAACTCTAATCCTTTTTTAGCATTTTGCTCTACTAAAATTATGGTTTTCTTTTCAGTTTGTTGAAGATCTCTTAAAATTTCAAATACCATATCAATATATCTGGGCTCTAAACCAATTGAGGGTTCATCAACTAATAATACTGACGGCTTCATAACTAGTGCTCTAGAAATTTCTAATAATCTTCTTTCTCCGCCTGATAAAACTTTTGCAGGTTGATTTCTTCTATTTCTTAATCTCTCATACTTTTCAAAAATTTTTTCTGCTTCTTCATATGACTCGTCTGTTTTGTCTTTTATGTAGCCACCCATTAGTAAATTTTCTTCAACTGTCATATCTGGGAAAACAGAATTATCTTGTAGGATATATGCAATTCCACATGATTTTAGTTTTTCAGCTGGAGATAAATTGGTAATTTCTTTACCCTCTATTTCAATTTGTCCTGAAAAAATATTTGTAAACCCATATATGGAATGAAGTATTGTTGATTTTCCTGCACCATTTGGTCCAATCAAACATAAGGACTGAGCTTTATTTACAAATAAATCAAAGTTATGTAAAATTTCCATTTTTCCATAACCCGCATTTAAGTCTTTAATTGTTAAATGAATTTCATTTGGAGATAATCTTTTTAAATCTTCTGAAGTAGGTGCTTTTCCCAATACTTCATATTGATTTGACATTATTGTGCTCCCAAATAAGCGTCGATTACACGCTTATCATTTTTAATTTCAGCTGGAGACCCATTAGCTAACATTTTCCCATGAGCTAAACAGAAAATATCTTCTGCCAATTGCATGATCACCTTCATATTATGTTCGATAACTAAAAGAGTGATACCGAAATCTTGATTTACTTTAATTAATCTATCTATAATTCCATTTATTAAAGTTGGATTAATTCCAGCCGTAGGTTCATCTAATAAGAGCATTTCTGGCTCATTCATTAAAGCCATTGCAAGCTCCAACAATTTTTGTTGTCCAAAAGATAAATCTCCTGCTCTCAATTTTCTTTTTTGATAAAGACCAACAAAACTCAATAAATTTTCAGCTTTATCTGTTAAATCTTTTGGAATTTTAGAAAATATCATAATTAAACTCTCATCACTTCCTTTATGACTAATTAACATATTATCAATACAATTTAGTTTTCCATAAATTCTTGTTTGCTGAAATGTTCTAAGCAAACCAAGTTTTGCTATAACTGGAACTGGTAACTCAGATACTTCTTTTTCATTAAATTTTATAGATCCACTATCTACAGGATAAGTTCCAACAATTGAGTTAAATAAAGTTGTTTTCCCCGATCCATTAGGACCAATTAAACCAACAATTTTTCCTTTTTCAACTGACATCGAAATATCAACATTGGCTTTTACACCTCCAAAAGATTTACTAACATTATTTACTTCTAGAATACTCATTTTAACTCCACCTGCGCTTTACGATCAGCTTCATCCACAACTTCACCAAATCTCTCTGGATATTTTTCTCTAAGCCATCCCATTAATCCTTCAGGGAAATAAATTACAATTACAACGATCAGTACACCTAACGCAACATACTGCCAGCCCAAGAAGTAAGTCCAAAAGCCTTCTTTAAACAAGTGAAACAAAGTTGCACCAATAACAGGTCCCCACAGTGTTCCTTTACCTCCGAGTATTGCCATCAAAACCATGAACACACCCATTTCTCTTCCATCAAAAGCAACATCAGTTGAGTCAATATAACCAACTAATCCACCCATGATACCACCAGCTAACCCACAGAAAAATGCAGAAATCATCCATCCAATAATTTTATATTTCATTGTTTGGATTCCCATTGCTTCAGCTTTATCTTCATTATCTCTTATTGCATTAAGAACTAATCTAAATCGAGTTGAGTAAACTGATTTTACAGTAATAAAAGTTAATACGAGTACTATAAAGCTTAAAAAATAAAAAAATTGTCCTCTAGACTCCAAGCTTCCAACATTTGGAAATGGAGGAGTTGTAAACCCTTGCCCTGCTCCAATAATTTCAATTCCACCTGAAATTTCACCAGCAGCCACACCTAAACCTAAGGTACAAATTGCAAAATAATGTCCTCTAAGTCCAAGAATCGCATAACCAATCATACCAGCAACTATTGTTGGTATGATTGCTGCTAGTAGAAGACCAAATGCCATACCTTGGAAAAACTGAGTAGGTGAATGTACAAAAGTTTTTTCTCCACCACTTTCAGTCCATTCAGCTAATGGAAAAAACATACCAACTTGAGCAGAAGCACAAATATACATTCCAAGGCCATAAAAAAGAATATTTCCAAATGAGTTATAGCCCATTTCACCACCTTGAATATTCCAAGTTAATGCTAAAACAATCAATATACAAAGAATAGATAATTGAACCTTGAAGGCTGGTAACATAAATGGTGCAAGCACACCAAAAATTAATATTGCTGAATATAAAATAATATTTTTATTCATTATTTTAAATACTCTCTTTTTTTAGATAATTTAAATCGTCTATAAACTAGGATTAATACTAACAATAAGAACACAGAACCTATTCTAAACTCTGTTCCTAGAATATAATCAGCAAATTCTTCAAACATTCCTAAACCCATACCTGAAATGGCGACTCCAGGTAAATTTCCTAGGCCTGCAATTATAACAATCATAAAAGATCTAATAGTATAAGGTAGTCCCATATAAGGATGAATTGTGAATGTAATAGCAACTAATGAACCCGCTACGCCACAAAGTGCTGCATTGATTCCAAATGTAGCTGCATAAACTTTTTCCGTATCAACTCCTAAAATCTTTGCTGCTCTTGCATTTTGAGCGGTAGCTCTAATTGCACGTCCTAGTTTTGATTTTTTCATATACACAACAAGACCTATTGCAAAAATAATACTAATAAGTGCTGAAAACAATTTAGAATTTGGAAGTGTTACTGAGTTATTAAATAACATTGTTGTTCCAAATTCAGAGTTTGCAAGTACAACATCTGCACCAAATACAAAGTTCATTAACTGCATAAAAAGTATGCTAATTCCAAATGTTGCAAGTATTGAGATAAATAAATCTCTATCTACAACTTTATTAATCACTAATTTGTAAAGACCAACGCCAACAAAATACATTATGGCTGGAGCGACTATTACACCTAAAGCTGGATGTATACCTGAAAGGTACATAAAATAAGTAATGTAACCACCAAGGATTACTAAATCTCCTTGGGCAATATTTATTATATTCATTACTCCCCATTGAAGAGCCATTCCATAAGCAATAAGTGCAAACAAAATTCCAAGTAATATTCCATCTAAAGACGCTTGAACCATTAATATTGGTACTTGAAATATAAGTAGATCCATAAATTTTTGAAGCTTTTTAAATAACTTTAAAACTTTTATTTAAAAATGCCCCCTATTTCTAGGGAGCATTTTATATATTAGATTTATCTTTTAGACCAAGAAGGAATTGGATGTATCAACTCAGCTGAAGCCCATTTAGTTGGAGCAACAACTTTATTTTCACATTTATCTCCATCACACATAACCTGGAATAACACCATTGGCTTATCAGTATTCTGTCCACCCTCTGCAAATTTTATGTTTCCATAAAAAGTTTGCATATCAGTAGCAGCAAGAGCGTCTCTAACTTTTACTTTGTCAAAAGAATTTGCTCTTTCAAATGCATCTTTAAATACCAATAAAGCAGCTGAAGATTCAGCAGCTTGATAAGGGGGTGCATAACCAAACTCTTTAGTAAAGTCAGCATCATAAGTCATACCATCTTTAAAGAAATCATCTTTATAAGTAAGAGTTTTATGCCACTGAGATGCACATAATGCATACTGAGAATTTTTACCATGTTGTTTTGATAATTTCGCAGCATCACAGTGTGTCATTGCAAGCATTGGTACATCAACTTTCATTTCAGCAATTTGTCTAACAGCTGTTAAAGCACCTTTTGTATGACCTGAAACGACAAGAACATCTGGTTTTACAGCTTTAACTTTTGCTAAAGTTGCCGCCATATCATTAAGTTCTTTTGGTAGCTTGTCATCTATTACTTTTTTAGATCCTGTTCTTTCAATTGCTTCCAAAACGCCTAGTCTAACATCTTGAGAAAAAGCATCTTGTTCAAAAGCCATTGCAACTGTAACTGGCTTCCCACCATTTTTTTCAACTGCTAAATCTATAGCTACATCAAGATATAGGTTTGCCGGTGCAAGCACTGCAAACAAATATTTGTAACCTTTTGTAAACAAAGATCTTGAAGCACCATTAGCCTCAACCATTGGAACTCCATATTTCTCTGTTACTGGCGCGATCGCTTTTGTTAAACCTGAGCTGTATGGTCCAAGCATATATTCAACACCATCTTGAGAGATTAATCTTTCTGCAAGTTGAGCTGCTCTTTTCGGGTTTGACTCATCATCGTAATAAATGATTTCAAACTTATAAGTTTTTCCACCAACTTTAACTCCACCCATACTATTAATTCTATCCACAGCCATGTTGTAACCATTCTGAGTATGAACTCCATTAGATGAGTATTTACCAGTTAATGAAATAGCAGATCCTAAAATTATCTTATCTCCAACAACTTTTGCAAAAGATGTTACAGATGTAGATAATAATACCAATGCAGAAACAAAAGTAATTATTATGTTTCTTATTTTCATTTTTATTTCCTTTGTTAAATTTAAAAGAAATATTAAACTCCTAAATTAAAAAACAAACAAGTACCTATTAATAAATGCGACTTAATATTTTTGAATAAAAGCTATGATTAATGCGATTATTATTAATACGCACGCTGAAATTGTATTAATAGTTTTTGGATTTGCTTTTATCCAAACAATTAATTTTCTAGCAAGCATAGCATAAGCAACTAGAGATAAAAAATCTAATACAACATAAGTTGTAATCAAAATTAAAAATTGAATTACATAATTTGAATTAAAATCAATAAACTGTGGAAAAATTAAAGGAAAGAACATCCATGCCTTAGGGCTTGTTCCTGCAACTAAAAAACCATCTTTAAAAAAAGAAAAAACACTTTTTGATATGATTTTGCTTGAACTTACATCTTTTGGTCTTGAATTATAAATGTCATAAGCAAGATAAAGCAAATAAATAATTCCTATCCACTTAAATGTTTTTAAAAAATTTGGATTATCGACAAAAAAAGTTCCAAGAACAAAAATTACTAAAGTTGCTTGAATAATATTTGCTGTAACATCTCCTAATGCAGTCCAAATACATTTTTGAACACCGTAATTCATTGAGTATGAAATAATTACAATTCTAGGCGTTCCAGGAGTAATAAATAAAAACAAAATTATTTGTAAAAAAAGAAAATAGTTTAAGGGGAGCATTTTTGGATTTTTTGGATAGTCCAAAAAAACCGGGAGCTAAAGATGGCTAAGATGGACTATCTATATTTGATAATATCATGACCTTAAATAAAATGCATTAATCTTTTTTTTCAATTATAAAGGATTTATGAAAAAAAAAGGTCGCAGACCAATTACTAAAGTCAAAAATCCAGAACCACATATATCAGATCCTGACTGGATCATTTGGGCTGCCTGGGCTGACCGGATCACTTTTGAAGAAATTGAAAAAAAAACTGGAAAAACAGAATCTGAAGTAATTAAAATAATGCGAAGATCTATAAAACCTACTTCATTTAGATTATGGAGAAAAAGAGTAAATCAAAAAAGTATAAAACATAGGAAAAAGTTTGAATATTCAAGAAAAGAAATTACTAGTAAAATTAAAAAGAATGATTATTTATAAGTCATGAAATCAGTAACAATTTATACAGGTCCACTTTGTAATTTTTGTGATGCAGCAAAAAGATTACTAACAAGAAATAATGTTGAATATAAAGAAATAAATATTGCAACTGTTGATGGTGCTATGGATGAAATGATTAAAAAAGCTAATGGAAAAAGAACAATTCCTCAAATTTTTTTTGATGATCAGCACATTGGTGGCTACGATGAAGCAAGGGCTCTCGAAAAAGAAAATAAATTACAAGATCTTTTAAAATAAAACGAAATAAATAATTAAAAAAATTAAAGTATATTCAAAAAAATTTTTAAAGATTGTTATTTTTTTTTCATTAAATCTTTGATTAATATTTTTTTTCAATAAATAAAAGCCAACATTGACTAATAAAACTCCAATTATAATACCAATAACTGTAGATTTTACTGTAAAGTTTTTATAACCAAAGTAACATGCTGCAATTAAACTAAACCAAGAAATTTTTGTAATAAAAATTTTAAATATTATACCAGCCTTTTTACTAAACACAGATTGTGTTTTTATTATTGAATAAGACCAAACAATTCCAATTAAAAAACTAATATATTTTATTATCATTCTTCTTTAAAAACCAAGCAAACACCATTGTTGCAATATCTTTTACCTGTTGGTTCTGGGCCATCTTCAAATATGTGGCCATGATGACCTCCACATTTTTTACAATGATACTCAGTTCTTGCATAACCTAATAGATGATCTGTTTTGGTTTCAAAAACATCAGGTAAAGACCTATAAAATGAAGGCCATCCTGAACCACTTTCATATTTTGTATTTGAATCAAATAATTTTTCTCCACAATTGGCACAGTGATAACTACCTTTTCTTTTTTCATAGTTTAATTCACTAGTACCTGGTGCTTCAGTTCCATCTTCAAATAAAACTAATTTTTGTTCAGCTGTTAAATCTTTATTAATTTTTTTTGTCATAAATTATTCAATAATCCTTATTGGTTTACCTGCAACGCACGCCTCTAGTGCTTCAATCATTTGTGTATAAAATTTTGTATAATTTTCAGCTGTTACATAACCAACATGTGGGAGTAATAGAGCATTTGGTAAAAATCTTAATTTATTATTCTCTGGTAATGGTTCTTTCTCATAAACATCCAGTCCTGCTCCAGCAATAACGTTAGTTGATAATGCAATAATTAAATCATCTTCATTAATAATAGAACCTCTTGATGTGTTAATTAAAAATGCTGTTTTTTTCATCATATCTAATTCTTTTAATTTAATTAACTCTTTATATCTTTCCCCTCCTTGAACGTGAATAGATAAAAAATCTGATGTTTTTAATACATCTTCTTTGCTACAAGGGAGAACATCAAGTTCTTTACATTTGTCTAAATTTAAATTTTCACTCCATGCAATAACTTGCATTCCAAATGCTTTACCAATTTTTGCAACTTCAGAACCAACTCTTCCAAGTCCAACTAACCCTAAAATTTTTCCCTTAAGCTCAAAGCCTATGGTTGTTTGCCAATACCCCTGATACATATTGTCAATTTCTTCCTTAAAGTTTCTAGCTAACCCTAAAATTAGACCCCAAGTCAATTCAGATGTTGGTGTAAAATTAATCTCAGTTCCACAAACTATAATTTTTCTTTTTTTTGCAGCCTCAAGATCTATGGCTTTATTTTTTGATCCACTTGTTATGACATACTTAAGTTTATCTAAATTATCTATTAGATTTTTAGTGATTGGTGTTCTTTCTCGCATGACAAGAAGTGCCTCAAAATCTGATAGCTGATCTATTGCATCGGCCTCATCAGTAAAAGGTTCATCAAAAATTTTGAAATCATATTTTCCAGATAATTTTTTTAAATCCACAAATTCCTGTGAAACATTTTGATAATCATCTAATATTGCAACTTTAAGCATTTATAATTTTTTGTTTGATAGAATTAAACCTAATACAATCAAAACTGAGCCAATGAAATGAAAAAAATAAAAATTTTCATTAAAAAAAAACATCGCTAAAATTGTACTGAACAAAGGTATTAATGATAAAAAAATACCTGCTCTATTTGCTCCAATAATAGAAACTGCTCCTGCCCAACAATAATAGGAGCCGATACTAGGAAATAATGCAAGATAAATTAAAATATAACTTAAGTTGATATCAAATTTTATAATTTTTCCCTGAGAGATTTCAAATAAAAATTGAGGCAATATAAATAACAAACCAAAAGTACACAAAATATGAACCAAGGTTAGAAGCGGTAATGTAAATTTTTTTTTCTTTAAAAAAGAGGAATAAAGACCCCAAGTAATCACACCCCCTATCATTATAATATCACCTTTGTTAAAATTTAATGATAGTAAGATATTGAAATCAAGTTTGGTAATAATTGATAAAATTCCTAATACTGAAAGAATTAATCCCATAATTTGAAATCGATTAGTTTTTTCAATCTTAAATATAAAGCATAAAAAGATTATCATTGCTGGAATAGCAGTATTAAAAAGCGAAGCATTGATTACCTGTGTATGTACGAGAGCAAGATATGTAAATGAATTGAACAAACCCACACTTGTTAAAGCTAGGAAAAATAATAATGGTAAGTTTTTGAGAATTACTTCTTTATGCTTTATTATTTCTTTATAAGTAAACGGTAACAATATTAGCCAAACAAGAGACCACCTAAAAAATACCAGTGACATTGGGGGAATGTCTTCAACAAAAGCTGCTTTACCAACTATAAAATTGCCTGCCCAAAATAATGTTGCTAGAACCAACATCAAATAAGCTTTGAAATTTTGAGTCACTTAACTAAATCTTAATGAACTATAGGGTTTTAAATCTAAGTTTGTATTCTCTTTGGCAATCATCCCTGAAATTATCTTCCCTGAAATTGGTCCTAAAGTCCATCCTAAATGATGATGTCCAAAACAATAAAAAACATTTTTATGGTTTTTTGAAGGACCTATTACTGGTAAAAAATCTGGCATACTTGGTCTAAAACCTAACCATTCATCTTCATGTTCTGGTAGGTCTCCAAGCATATATTTTGCGTTATTGATTAAATTTTTAATTCTTCCTTTTGAGATTGGGTTGTCCAAACCTCCAAACTCTACCGTACCAACAACTCTAAGTCCTTGTTCCATTGGAGTGATACCAAATCCTCTATTTTGAAAAATTACAGGTCTAGTTAAAAGATGGTCGCAACCTTTAAAGTGAACATGATAACCTCTTTCAGTGTCTAATGGCATTCTTTCATCTAAATTATCTGTCAATCTTTTAGAAAAAGCACCACAAGCAATAACTATTTTATCAAAATGAAAACTTTGCGATTCAGATTTGACAATTGGTTTTTCATTTTCAAATTTAATATTTTCTATATTTGACTTTAAAAAGTTCCCCCCTTTTTTAACAAAAAGGTCAAATAATTTTAAAAGTATTTTTTTTGGATTTCGTGCATGTCTTCCATAACGATAGTAGACACCACCATGATAAAAAGGTTTAATATTTGGTTCAAGGTCATGAATTTCTTTAGGGGTTACGACTTGCTGATCTACTCCAAGTTCATTTCTTACTCTAATTTCAAGCTCCCTACTCTTTAAACTTTGGTCATTCCAAATATAAAGTATTCCCTTCTTTTCAACTAATCCTTCAAGGTCAATTTCATCAAATAATTCATCATAAGCTGGCAACGCCAAATCTAAAATTTGATGCATATTCTTCGCGGTATGCATCATTTTACTAGTTGAACAATTTCTTATGAAGCGTAAGAACCATGGAATCATTTTGGGAACATAATTCCATTTAAGTGCAAGCGGTCCTGATGAACTTAGAAGCATTGCAGGTACGTCAGTTAAAATATCTGGCCTATTTATTGGTACTGAAGCATATGGTGAAAAATGACCTGCATTACCATATGATGCAGCTGTGTTTCCTGGTTCTTTTTTATCAAAAATAGTTACTTCAAAACCTTTTTTTTGAAGAAAAAGTGCATTAGAAATTCCTTGAATTCCAGCACCTACAATCCCTATTTTTAAATTATTCTCCATGATACTTTATATAATTCTTATCTTTATTTTTTCTCGCGACAAAATAGACAAATTTACTATTTATGCAATTAACTGTTTATGATTTACTTTAGCGCTCATTACAATTGCAAATCCTATCATTGTTGCAAGCATTGACGAACCACCATAAGAAAGAAGTGGCAATGGTGAACCCACTATAGGAAGTAGGCCTAATACCATTGACATATTGACTGTAATATAGAAAAAAATTGCAGAGCCAAATCCATAGCAATAAAGTTTTGCAAAAAAACTTCTAGAAATTGATCCTATTCTAATAACTCTATAGATAAGTGTTATATAAATAATCAAAAGGCCAAGAGAACCTAAAAAGCCATGTTCTTCTGCAAATAAAGTAAATATAAAATCAGTATGTTTTTCTGGTAAAAATTCTAGATAACTCTGGGTACCTTTTAAAAAACCTTTTCCTATAAATCCTCCAGAGCCAACTGCTATTTTAGATTGAATTATTTGATATCCAGCTCCTAAAGGATCTCTATCTGGATTAAGAAAAGTTAAAATTCTTAACTTTTGATAGTCTTGTAAAAATGCAATCGCAAATGGCGCTGAAATTAATAATGAAAAAAAAGAATATAAAAAATATTTGATATTTAAACCTGTAAGCCATATAACAACTAACCCGCTTAGAGCAATTAATATCGAAGTTCCCAAATCTGGCTGACTAATCACAAGCATCATTGGTAAAATTAGAATTACTATTGCAGTTAACAAATTTTGAAAAGAATTAACTTTATCTAGTTGTACACGATGATAGTACCTGGCCAAACATACTATTATTGCAACTTTCATTAACTCTGAAGGTTGTAAATTAATAAAATACAAATCAACCCACCTTTGAGAGCCAGATGCTTTAACTCCATATAATGAAGCCCATATTAAAAGTATTAAAACAATTACATAAAACACATAAGCTGTATAGTGCCAAAATCTAATATTAAAAAATGAAAGAATAATCATCATTGGAAAAAAAAATAAAAATTTTGATATGTGACTTTTGCTATGAAATAATAATTCGCCACCATCAGTAGAATACATTGCAAAGGACCCTATTATCCCTAAAAGAAAAATACAAAGTAATAAGATGAAATCAAAATTCATAAATTTTTGAAAAATAGTTTGTTCGTTGCTTATTGAATTAAATTGCATTTTATATCTTTAATAATTTTTCTTTTCTGATTTTTTCTCTTTCTTCATGTCTGTCTATAATTAATTTGAAAAGTTTTTTTGCCATGGGTGCTGCCGCAGCACTTCCAGAACCTCCATGTTCGACTAGTACACTTAATGCATATCTTGGATTTTTATAAGGTCCAAACGCAACATACAAAGCATGGTCTCTTTCATTGTAAGGAATTTCAATAGTTTTTAAATCTAACTCTCTGTCTCTCTCTGTAATTCTTTTAACCTGTGATGTTCCAGTTTTGCCAGCAAATTGATATTTAGGATTTTTTATTCTAGATGAATAAGATGTTCCCCTAACCTCATTTGTTGAAGCAAACATTGCATTTTGAACAAATTTAATATTTTCTGGGTTTCTAAACAAAGGCTGATGTTTTTTTTCTTTAATAAAACTAAGCAATTGCTGACTAGCTTCAGTTAAACCTTTTTTTGACTCAGTAAAATTTTTATAATTTTCATCTATCTGTGCCTTGATATCTTCAAACGATACATCGTCATCATTAGATGTTATTTTGGGATAAATTTTATAACCACCATTAGCTAATTGTGCTGTCATTAAACATAATTGCAATGGTGTGGTCTGCAAATATCCTTGTCCAATACCTGTGATCAAAGTCTCTCCTATAACCCAACCCTTACCTAACGCATTTTTTTTCCATTGAGTGTCTGGAACTAATCCTTTTTTTTCATTACTATAAACTTCGTTTAAGACCCTTTCTCCAAGACCAAACTTCAGCGCTGTTTCTTTTAATCGATCTACACCAAGTTTTCTTGCAATTTCGTAAAAATATGTGTCACAAGACATTTTCATAGCACCTTTTAAATCTACGACTCCATGACCCTTTTTTTTCCAGCAATGATAAGTTTGTCCATACATTTCAGTTTTACCTGTACAATTAACTTTAAATTTTGTTGAAACAACATCATTCTCTAAAGCAGAAAGAGCTACTATCGGTTTGATAGTTGACCCTGGAGAATACAATCCAGATAAAGTTTTATTAACTAATGGTTTCAATGGGTTATTTCTGATTAATTGCCAGTCATCCTGACTGATACCAAATAAGAATAAGTTAGGATCAAATGATGGGGATGAATGCATGGCAATTATATCTCCTGTATAAATGTCCATCACACTAATTGATCCCGCTACGTCTTTTAACAATTCATTACTAAGTTTTTGAACCTCAGTATCAATTGTAAGTTTAATTGTTTTTCCTTTTATTCCTTCTTGGTGATCTATTTGATTAATTCTTTTGCCATATGCATTAACCTCATATCTTTGTACACCATTTGATCCAATCAAATCATTTTCAAACGATTTTTCTAAACCTGTTTTACCTACTTTAAGGCCTGGCACATGATTATTCTTAATTACTTCATTATTTAAAATATCTTTTTCACTAGCCATGCTTACATAACCCAACACATGAGTATAATTTTCACTTAATGGATAATCTCGTGATACAGAAAGCACAGGTTTTGCTCCTGTTAATTCATGTAAAAAAAAATTAATTTTAGTAAATTGTTCCCAAGTTAAATTGTCAGATACAATTAAAGTTTCCCATGATTTTTGGCTATTTTTCTTTTTAATAATTTTATTAAATTGTTTGTCACTTAAATTTAAAAGATCTTTAAGTCTTAACATTAAACTTTTAAAATTTTCGACTTGTTCAGGAACAACATGTAGTTGATACACTTTAAGATTACCTGCAATTACATTGCCAAAATAATCTAAAAATTCTCCTCTTACTGGTGGCAATCTCCATTCTCTTAATCTATTTTTGTCAGATAAGGTTAGATACTTTTTATTTTCTGTAATTTGTAATGAAAATAACCTGATGATTATTCCAGTGAAAACTACAAACTTGGCTGCTCCAATAATAAACATTCTTCTATTAATTGTAAGAAGTTTTTCGCCACCAAAATGATTAGTCTGCATTTCTATACCCTATAAAAAAATTTTCAATAAAATGAAATATATAAGTAAAGAAAATATAAAAAATAAATGTAAATAAAGTATTAACAATCCTATTGGTATAATTAATATCATATTCAAAAATAAAAACTAAAGATATATATGAAAATGAATTTATAATTAAAAGAGTAATAAAAAAGAAAATCCAATCTTTCATAAGATTAGGCCTTAATGTTATATTTCTTAAATATGACGCAAACCCACACAATAATAAAAATAACAAACTACTAATCCCCATTGGCAGCCCAACAATGACATCATTAAATAATCCTGCAACAAAAAGACTTATATAACCTAAAGCTTCTTTTCTCTTTAATGTGTAATAAAAAATTAATATGTAACTAAAATTAAAAGAAAAATATTTTAATCCTACATCATTAAAATCAAAGTCATTCATTACAGATACAAAAAGTAAAATTAATGGAAAATATTCAAAAAAAATTCTACTAATATTATTGTTTCTTAGATTACTCATTTATATTTTTCCTTTTTGCAATACGCAGTTTTTATATTCTGGTGTTCCTACTTTATGAAGTTTATTAAACATGGTTTTTTTACATTTGTGTCCATATAAAAGATTTAATTTTAAAAATTCCATTTCTTCTTTTTGAACTGTCTGTTCTTCAATAGCATCTTCAGCATCTGAAAGTTTGGTTTGCAAATTATAGATTCTATTTTTAAGTTGACTATTCTCTTCCTCAATATTTTCTCTAACCTCTCTGGCTATTTTCTTTTCTTCTAGCAGTATTCTTATATTTTCTTTTTGTTTCGTTGCCTCTAAAATTTGAGCATCCATTGTTTTTAATTCTTTTTTAGATGTTTGATCTAAAGCCTTTTCCTCTTTAGAAAAAGATATAACTTTTACGTACTTAAGTTGTGTAAAATCTTTAAAAACATCAACATTTAAGTTGTTTGACAGTGTGATTTCTGTAGCATTTATTTTTCCAATTAATATACCACTTTTAAACAATCCACCTGCCCCTGAAGTTGTAACCATCATATCTTCAATATTGTTTTTAAAATCTGTCCCCTGAATATATTGTAAAGTTGCGTTTTGATTACCATCACCGGACATGATTGCCTGAATGTCATTTGGTGACACAGATACCGGAATTTTAGAATTGATATCTGATAATAATAAAACTCTAGATGTGAAGAAATTTACCTCAACCACTTTTCCAATTAAATATTCACCATCAAGAACAGCCATCCCAAGTTTAATGTTATTTTTACTTCCTTTGTTTAAAACCACAGATCTTAAAAATGGACTATTCTTATCAATTAATACCTTTGCAAAGATTTCATTGTTTTTTATAAAATAATCATCAACTAGTTTTTTATACTTAATATTTTCAAGCATAATAATTTGATTTGATAAATCTTTAGACTCTAATTCATCTAATTTTTTTTCAATTGATTGATAACTACTATAATGATTTATATGATCGGCTATTTTATTAAAACTAGCCCCAATAATTTTTTCTGGTCCTGAAACTATAAATGAAGATCTATATACAACTTCTTTGATGGAAATTTTTACTAAATCAACTATCTTAAAGTTGTAACTACCTAAAATTAAAAATATTATAGAAAAAAAAATCAGTCCAAGTAATGAAAATCTTTGTTGAGCTCCTTTTTTTAAAAAAGCAGAACGTATTGCTATTACAAAATCATCTCTACTTTGTTCCATCTTTTTTAATACTCAGATAGCATAGTAGAAAATATTTCTTCTTGCTCTAAAGCTTTTCCTGTGCCAATAGCAACACATGCTAATGGATCGTCTGCGATATACACGGGTAAACCTGTTTCTTTAGAAAATCTTTTATCAATATTTTTTAACAATGCGCCACCACCTGTTAATGTAAGTCCCATGTCTACTAGGTCTGCTGATAATTCTGGAGGAGTGTTTTCTAATGCATCTTTTATTCCATTTACCATTTCTTTTAGTATACCGTTAAGTGCCTCTGCTGTGTCCTCTTCTGTAATATTAACTTCTTTAGGTGTTCCTGATCTAAGATCTCTACCTTTAACAGCATAAGTATTATTATTTGATGGTATTGCAGTACCAATTTCTTTTTTAATCTTTTCTGCTGTACTATCTCCAATCATTAAATTATATTCTTTTCTCATATAATTAATCATTGCTACATCCATTGCATCACCAGCTACTCTTAATGATTTAGAGTAAACTAACCCTCCCAAAGACATTACGGCTATCTCACTTGTTCCACCACCAATATCAACAACCATTGAGCCAGTTGCTTCTGAAATTGGAAGACCAGCACCAATTGCTGCAGCTATTGGTTCTTCAATAAGTTGAACTCTTCTGGCACCTGCTGCAAGTGCACTATCTTGAATTGCTTTTCTTTCAACTGGAGTAGATCCTGTTGGAACGCAAATTAAAATTCTTGGGTTTGCAAATGTACTATTCTTATGAACTTTTTTAATGAAATGTTTAATCATCTCTTCGGTTACTATAAAATCTGCAATCACTCCATCACGCAAAGGTCTGATAGCTGATATATTTCCAGGAGTTCTTCCAAGCATTGTTTTTGCTTCATCACCAACGGCTAAAACTGTTTTTTTTCCAAGGTTTTCAACAATTGCTACAACAGATGGTTCATTTAACACCACTCCTTGCCCCTTTAAAACTACAAGAGTATTTGCAGTTCCAAGATCAATTGCCATATCCTGGCTCCAAATATTTGTTATGTTTTTAAACCATTTAGACATCTTATATACCTTTCACTTTTTTTGTTTCATGCTCTATTGGAGCATTTGTTCTATTTCTTTTAATTATCATTTTGTTTAAAGCACTTAGATAAGCATTTGCTGAAGCGACTAATGTATCAGTATCTGCAGCTTGTCCAACTGTAGTTTTATCTTTTTCCTCAATACGGACACTTACAGTTGCTTGTGCATCTGTTCCTTCTGTCACAGCATGCACTTGGTATAATTGTAGTTTTACATCATGAGGGTATAAAACTTTTATACATTTAAAAATTGCGTCAACTGGTCCATCTCCTGTTTCAGAAGTTTCCTTAATCTCCCCATAAACATCTAGAGTCATCTCTGCTCTTTGGGGTTCTCCTGTACCAGCAAAAACTTTTAAAGATTTAAGATTGATAACGCTTTTATCTAAAATCATACTATCGTCAACTAAAGCTGCAATATCATCGTCATAAACATGTTTTTTCTTATCTGCTAAGATTTTAAACTTACCAAATGCTGTTTGAATAACATCATCGGTCACATCAACATAACCAAGATCATTTAATTTTTCTTTAAAAGCATGTCTTCCAGAATGTTTTCCCATTACTAGAGAGGTTTTCTTTACACCTACACTTTCTGGTGTCATAATTTCATAAGTTTCTCTATTCTTAAGCATTCCATCCTGGTGGATGCCTGCCTCATGTGCAAAAGCATTTTTTCCAACTATTGCTTTATTAAATTGAACTGGGAAAGTCGCATTAGAAACAATTTTTGAAGCTTTACTCAATAGTTCAGTTTTAATTCCTGTAGTGTAAGGCATTAAATCATTTCTAGTTCTAATTGCCATTACGATTTCTTCAAGTGCAGCATTACCTGCTCTTTCACCAATTCCATTTATTGTACATTCTACCTGTCTTGCTCCTGCAGATACTCCAGCTAAAGAGTTTGCAACAGCCAATCCCAAATCATTATGACAATGAACTGATAAAATAGCTTTATCAATATTTGGAACTTTATTTTTTAATGTTGATATAATTTTAGTAAACTCAGAGGGAATTGTATACCCAACTGTATCTGGAATATTTATTGTTTTTGCTCCACAGCTAATTGCAAGTTCAACAATTTTGCACATAAAATCCATGTCGGTTCTTGTTCCATCCTCACAAGACCATTCAACATCATCTGTAAGATTTCTTGCGTAAGAAACACTTTCTTTAATTGCATCCAACACTTGTTCAGGTGATTTATTTAATTTATGCTTCATATGAAGAGGACTTGTTGATATAAAAGTGTGTATTCTAAATCTTGGTGCTGCTTTTAAAGCTTCATGACAAGCGTCAATATCTTTTTTGCTAGCTCTGGACAATCCACATGGGATTGAATTTTTTAAAATTTTACTGATAGCTGTGACAGCCTCAAAGTCACCTGGAGATGCAATTGGAAATCCAGCCTCTATAATATCAATTCCAAGTTCATCAAAAATTCTTGAGATTTGAACTTTTTCTTCAAGACTCATAGATGCACCCGGTGATTGTTCACCATCACGCATTGTTGTATCGAATATAAAAACTTTATCTTTGTCGCTCATACTAATAATTTTTGAAAATATATAATACAATCTATAAGAGAGATTGCAAAATAATTTTGAAATTGTGTCTTTTATTAATTGATTAATTTAGACTTAAAAAAAACTAACTTTTATCACTATCAATTAGTTTATTTTTACCTATCCAAGGCATCATATCTCTTAATTTTGAGCCAACTTTTTCAATGGAATGATCTGCTAAATCTTTTCTTGTTTTCAAGAAGTTTTTTTGACCACCTTCACATTCTTTCATCCAATCCTTGGTAAATTTACCCGATTGAATATCAGCTAGTACTTCTTTCATTCTTTTTTTCGTTTCATCTTTTTTTATTATTCGTGGTCCAGAAACATACTCACCATATTCTGCTGTATTTGAAATTGAGTAATTCATATTGGCAATTCCACCTTCATAAATTAAATCAACAATCAATTTAACCTCGTGCAGACATTCAAAATAAGCCATCTCGGGTTCATAGCCTGCTTCAACTAATGTTTCATAACCATTTTTAATTAATTCAACTAATCCACCACAAAGAACTGTTTGCTCTCCAAATAAATCTGTCTCACATTCATCTTTAAATGTAGTTTCAATAATTCCTGATTTTCCTCCACCTATTGCAGATGCATAAGACAATGCAAGATCTCTTGCTTTACCTGTTCCATCTTGGTGAACAGCCATTAGACATGGTACTCCACCACCTTTTTCATATTCACTTCTAACTAAATGACCAGGTCCCTTTGGTGCAACCATAAACACATCCAAATCTTTTCTCGCATCTATAAGTTTATAATGAATATTTAACCCATGAGCAAAAGCTAAACTTGTTCCCTGCTTTATTCTCTGTTCAATATGATTTTTATAGATAGATGCTTGCAATTCATCTGGTGTCAATATCATTGCTACTTCTGCCCACTCTGCTGCATCAGATAAGTTCATAACTTTTAACCCTTTAGATTCAGCTTTTGCTTTACTCGCAGATCCATCTCTAAGAGCAACTACAACTTCTTTTGCACCACTATCTTTTAAATTTAGCGCATGTGCATGACCTTGGCTTCCATATCCAAAAATTGCAATTTTTTTACTCTTTATAAGGTCTACATTTGCATCTTTTTCATAAAACATTTTCATTTTTTTTCTCCTGTTAATAATTAGTTAAATATTTCTGCGCCTCTTGTCATTGCAACCGCACCAGTTCTTGAGACACTGACAAGACCAAGGGATTTTAAATTTTTACTCATTTTATCTATTTCTCTTCTTAAAGCAGTAATTTGAATTACTAATGATTTGTTTGTTTTATCTAATATAACCGGATTATATTTTTTACAAGCATTTAAAGCTTTCTTTATTTTTGCTGAATTGGCTACTAATTTAAGTAAAGCCATTTCTTTAAAAATCACATTTTTATCTTCTCTTTTAAAATTAGCAACTTTATGAACTGGGACTAGTTTTTTTAGTTGCAATACAATTTGCTCAATTACTTGTGGTGTTCCTGTAGTTACAATTGTAATTCTTGATAGATTTTTTTTATGATCTACTTCAGCAACTGCTAGTGATTCAATATTATATCCTCTTCCAGAAAATAACCCAACTACTCTTGATAAAACACTCGCTTCATTATCTACCCAAACAACAATTATATGTGTGTCTAACTTTCCAAGTTTAGTTGGTGTGCTATATGCTGATTTAGATTTAGCCATTTTATACTAACGCTTTTCCTTTTCCTGTTATTTTATTTTCTTCTTGATCTTTTGGTCCTAACAACATTTGATTGTGTGGCTTACCTGATGGTATCATTGGAAAGCAATTCTCATCTTGGTCAACGTGACAGTCAAAAATTACTGGTTTATCTACATTAATCATCTCTCTAATCTTTTCATCTAATTCATTAGGGTGTTTAGCTCTTATTCCAACACAGCCATAAGCTTCTGCTAATTTTACAAAATCTGGTAGTGCTTCAGAATAACTTTCTGAGTAATTTTTTTCATGTAGTAGCTCCTGCCACTGTCTAACCATTCCCATATACTGGTTATTTAGAATAAAAATTTTAATAGGTAGATTATACTGAACAGCAGTTGAAATTTCTTGCATAGTCATCAAGATTGAAGCTTCACCAGCAATATCTACCACTAATTTTTTAGGTTGTGCAACTTGCACACCAATTGCAGCTGGTAGTCCATAACCCATAGTACCAAGTCCACCTGAAGTCATCCATCTATTGGGTTTATCAAATTTATAATGTTGTGCAGCCCACATTTGATGTTGGCCAACTTCTGTTGTTATAAAGGTATCTTGATCTTTAGTTAATTCATAAAGTCTTTGCACTGCATGCTGAGGTTTTATAATTTCATCACTATTGATAAAATTTAAAGATTGTTTTGTTCTCCACTTTTCAATTTGTTGCCACCATTTTGAAATTTTTTGTTTGTTTGATTTTTCTAAATTTAAATTTTTCTTCTTTAAAGTTTTTGATGTAGAGCTTATTACATCACTTACATCCCCAACTATAGCCAGATCCACTTTTACAATTTTATTAATTGAAGACGGATCTATATCAATATGTACTTTTTTAGATTTTGGTGAGAACTCATCTATTTTACCAGTGATACGATCATCAAATCTAGCACCAATATTAATCAATAAATCACAATCATGCATCGCATTATTTGCCTCGTATGTACCATGCATTCCTAGCATTCCTAAAAATTGATTGTCATTACCCGGATACGCTCCTAAGCCTTGAAGTGTTGAGGTAATTGGAAACCCTGTAAGAGAAACTAGTTCTCTTAAAAGTTCACTTGCTTTAGGACCTGAGTTTATTACACCTCCCCCAGTGTAGAAAACTGGCTTAGATGCTTTACTCATTAAATTTATTAACTGATCAATATCTTTTTGAGTAAATCTATTTTGGGATCTTTCTTTTATTTTTTTTTCTTTCTTGGGTTTTGAATAATCTGTTTTAGCAAACTGAATATCTTTTGGAATATCAACTAACACAGGTCCCGGTCTACCAGTTGTTGCAACTTCAAATGCTTCATGCATTATTCTTGGAAGATCTTTAATATCTTTTACTAACCAGTTATGTTTGGTACATGGCCTAGTTATTCCAGTTGTATCACATTCCTGAAAAGCATCAGTTCCAATTAAGTGAGTTGGTACTTGTCCAGAAATACAAACTAGCGGAACTGAGTCCATGTAGGCATCTGTTAATGCTGTCACGACATTTGTTGCACCTGGGCCAGACGTAACTAAAACAACACCAGGTTTACCTGATGACCTCGCATAACCTTCTGCTGCATGGCCTGCGCCTTGTTCATGCCTAACTAAAATATGTTTTATAGATGGGTGATTTTTTAATTCATCATATATTGGAAGGACAGCTCCTCCAGGATAACCAAAAATATGATCCACATTTTGGTCTTCCAAACACTTAAATACAATTTCAGCTCCTGAATATAATTTACCCATTCAGGCAATCTATTCGACTTTATGTTAATTGGTCAAGTTTAAGAGATGTTTTTTTTAAATTTTTTAAATAAGTTTCGAGCATTGATGGATTAATTTTTTTCCAAGATACCATTCTGCTTCTTGCCCACGTTGCTTGTCTTTTAGCGTATTGTCTAGTTTTAATGGATATAAGCTCTTCAGATTCCTGTAAATCAATTTTTTTACTCAAGTACTGTGTCAATTCGTCAATTCCTATTACTTTATTGATACTTTTATTTTTTTTAATTTTTAATTTAAGAAAGCTTTTAACTTCATTTATAGCGCCATTTTTAATCATTTTTTTTGTTCTTAATGAAATTTTTTTAATCAGATCTTCTCTTTTATAGTCAATATATATTCTTAAAAATTCTTTATCTTCAAATTCTGGCTCCGTTTTTTGCAACCAATCGTACATTGAAATCTTGGTGAATGATTTTACTTCAAATGCTCTAATAGATCTTTGAATGTCATTTGAGTCAATTTTATTAGAAACCTTTGGATCTAATTTTAAAAGGTTTTTATAAAATTTTTTTTGACCTTCTTTTTTTTGTTTAGATCTAATTTTATTTCTAAAATTTAAAGGAATTTCTGGAATTTTAACAAGTCCATCAATTAAAGACTGAAAGTATAGTCCTGTACCACCTACTAAAATGGGAACTTTTTTTCTTTTTCTAATATTATTAATTAAATTAATTGTCAACTTAAGCCATTGCCCAGTAGAAAAGTTTTTATTTAAATCAATAACTCCATATAAATGGTGTTTAATATTTTTTTGTTCTTCTTTATTTGGTCTTGCAGTCAAAATTTTTATTTTTTTGTAAACCTGCATACTATCTGCGTTGATGATTTCACCGTTAACCTTTTTAGCAACTTTAATTGCAAAATTAGATTTACCTGATGCAGTGGGGCCTGAAATTAAAATTATTTTGGACTTGATGTCCATTTTTAATCTAACTTAACACCAATATATCTTTTTTGGTTTTGATTATTATAAATTACGATTAAAATAGTTTTTTGATTAGATTTTAAAGCTTTTTCTACTGTATCCTCAAGGTCTTTTATGGACTTAATTTTTTTCTTTTGGGCTTCAATTATCACATCTCCAACATTTAAATAATTTATTGGACTATTTTTTCCAATATTCGTTATAATCAATCCTGTTGTTTGATTTGGAAGTTTTCTTTCTTCGATATCTTTTTTATTTAATAATCTTGCAATTATTTTTAAAGATTTAATTTCTGAAATTTCTGGGTCCTCTGCTTTAGTTTCTTTTTTTTCTTCTTTGAAGTCATCTGAAGTTTCCAGTCTTCCCAATTTAATTTTTTTTGTTATTTCTTTTTTGTTTCTCCAAATTTTAACTTCAACTGTTTTTCCAACTTCAGTTTGAGCTACAATTTTTGGTAGCTCACTCATTTCTTTAATCACTGTACCATTAAATTCCAAAATAATATCTCCAGATTTAATCCCTGCTTTATCAGAAGGACTTTTTTCTGCAACACTTGCAACTAAAGCACCTCTTGGTTTATCTAAATTTTCTACCTCAGCAATTTCATCTGTAACAATTTGAATTCTAACTCCAAGCCATCCTCTTTTAGTTTCTCCAAATTCAATTAATTGATCAATTACTTTTTTTGCACTATTAGATGGAATGGAAAAACCTATGCCAATAGATCCACCCTTTCCTAGAATTGCAGTATTGATACCAATTACATTTCCATTCATATCAAATAATGGTCCACCTGAATTTCCTGAGTTTATCGAAGCATCGGTTTGAATATAATCTTCATAACGAGAAAGGCCAATAGATCTATTTCTAGCTGAAATTATTCCTGATGTTACTGTTCCGCCTAAGCCAAGTGGATTTCCAATTGCAATCACCCAATCACCTATTCTTGCTTTATCTGAGTCACCAAATTTTACTGGTTTAAAAGTTTCCTTAGATATTATTTGCAGAACAGCAATATCCGATAATGGATCTGCTCCAATAATTTTTGCTTTAAATTCTTTATCTCCATCAACTTTAACTACTATATCCTCAGCATTTTGAATTACATGATTGTTAGTAATGACAGTACCTTTTTTATCAATTATAAAGCCTGATCCCAGTGCTGCAGATTTTCTTTTCTGAGGTGTTCCAAATTCTTTAAACATGTCTTCAAAAGGAGATCCTGGGGGAAATTGAAATCCTGGAAATGGGTTTGTGTTAGTTAGAACAGTGGTTGTTGTTGCGATACTAACCACTGATGGCATCAATCTTTCAGCTAGGTCAGCAAAAGAGGATGGAATTTCTTTTGCAAACGTTTGGGGTGCAAATGCAATAAAAAATATTGTTATTATTAATTTATTAAACATGTTCATTTTAACTTTTAATATACCAAATAATAGCAAATCCTATAATTGCGAATATTAGCCCACCTTTTCTTAATTGATTATCACTAGTCTCATTCAATTTTAAGAGCATATTTTTCATTTTTGAAGGAAATAAGGCATATAAAATTCCTTCGACAAAAAGAAAAAGTCCAAAAGCTATTATTAGCTCTTTCATATTATGGATTTAGTTTTTGGTTTTAATGTTTCCAAAAAATTTAAAGAACTCACTGTCTGGAGATAAAATTAACGATGTATCTCCACCTATCAAAGCGGTCTCATAAGCTTGCATCGCTCTATAAAAGCCAAAAAACTCAGGATCTCTTCCAAAGGCCTCAGCAAAAATTTTATTTCTTTGACCATCACCCTCACCCTTCATAATTTCAGAGTCCTTGTTTGCATTTGCAAGTATTACTGAAACTTCTTTATCGGCAGTTGAAGTAATCGTTACAGCCATCTCTGCACCTCTTGCTCTAAATTCTTTAGCTTCTCTTTCTCTTTCAGTTTGCATTCTTCTATAAATAGCTTCACTGTTAGCTTGAGGTAAATCAGCTCTTTTAATTCTAACATCAACAATTTTAATTCCAAATTTTTGAGCTTCCGTATTTACACCTTCTTGAATTAAAGACATCTGCTTAGATCTATCTTTCGATAATAATGTTTGAAGTTCTTGTTGTCCTAAAACATTTCTAATTCTCGAATTAATAATTGTAGCTAACCTTGATCTTGCAACTCTTTCATTTCCTACTGAAATATAGAATTTTAGAGGATCTATAATTTGAAATCTTGCAAATGCATCAACTATTAATCTTTTTTGATCAGATGCAATAACCTCAGCTGGTGGTGTATCAAGATTTAAAATTCTGCTGTCTAAAAAAACAACATTTTGAATAAAAGGGATTTTAAAATTTAATCCTGGTTTTAATATAATTTTTTTAGGATCACCAAATTGAAGAACGATAGCTTGGTTAACTTCTTTAACTATAAATATAGAGAAAAAAGCTAAGGCTCCTATTAAAATAACTATTGGTAATAAAATTTTTTGTGCTTTCATTAATTTGTCGCTTTCTTTTTGCCTAACTCAGGAAGCGGTAAATACGGAACTACTCCTGAACCTGAATTTTTATCAATAATCACTTTATCTATGTCAGCTAAAACTTTTTCCATAGTCTCTAAATACATTCTATCTTTAGTAACTCTTTTTGCTTTTGCATATTCATTATAAATGGATACAAATCTACTAGCTTCACCCTCTGATGCAGCAACAACTCTTTGTTTGTATGCCTCTGCTGCTTGCATTATTTTTGCTGCTTCCCCTCTTGCTCTTGGAATAACATCATTTGCGTAAGCCTCAGCTTCATTTTTAGATCTCTCCATATCTGCTCTTGCAGCTTGAACATCTCTAAACGCATCAATTACTTGATCAGGTGGATCTGCTTTTTGTGTTTGAACTTGTGTAATTTGAATACCACTATTGTATTCATCTAGAATTGATTGAATAATTTCCTGAGTTTCGATTTCAATTTGAGCCCTTCCCTCAGTTAGAACTGGTTGAATTTTGCTTTTAGCAATTACTTCTCTCATTGCTGTCTCTGCTGCAGCTTTTACTGTTCCCTCTGGGTCTTGAATTTCAAATAAAAATTTACCCGCATCTTTAATTACCCAAAATACTGAAAAATCTATATTTACAATATTTTCATCTCCAGTAAGCATTAAACTCTCTTGTGGTACATCAGCAACTCCTCCACCTTGTGAAAAACCACTATCTCTTTCAGATCTAAATCCAATATCAATTCTATTTACTTTTGTAACTTTTGGTGTCTGGACAGTTTCTACTGGAACTGGAATATGATAATGTAATCCGGGTTGAGTAGTTTTTATAAATTTACCAAATCTAAGTACAACACCTTGCTCATCGGGTCCTACTCTGTATAGGCCACTTGCAAGCCATATAAATCCTAAAATAATTATTGCTAAACCAATTTGTTTACCTCCTGATGAACTTCCACCAGGTAAAAATTTATTAATTTTTGCTTGAATGTCTTTAATGATTGCATCAATATCTGGTGGCGTTGGTCCTCTTCCTGAACCGTTTCCTCCTCCTGGGGTCTTTCCCCATGGACTTCCACCTCTTCCTTGAAAATCATCTGACATTAGACAAAGTATATAATATCTTTCTATCAAAAAACAAGTAATGATGATGCTATGACTGACAAAAAGCCAGAACTAAGTGACGCAATGAAAGCTAAACTAGAGCCTAAAAAATTCATAAAGAACCCAATTTTAGGAACAAAATTTACAATAGCGATATCAAGCGCAAAAGGTGGTGTAGGAAAATCCACTTTCGCAACCAATCTTGCTTTAGCATTAAAACAAATTGGCTGTAAAGTTGGGCTGCTTGATGCAGATATTTATGGTCCATCAATACCAAAGATGTTTGACATAAATGAAAAGCCAAAAAGTGACGGTCAAACTTTAACACCTATTACTAAATATGATATTCAATGTATGTCTATTGGTTTTCTTGCTGACCAACAAACACCCATGATTTGGCGTGGTCCTATGGTAACTAGTGCAATTAAAACTTTTACTCAAAAAGTTTCATGGAAAGATTTAGATTTTATAATTGTAGATATGCCTCCAGGGACTGGGGATACTCAACTAACTTTTTCTCAAGAAATAAAAATGGATGGAGCAATTATAGTGTCTACGCCACAGGAAGTAGCTCTTCTTGATGTTAAAAGAGGAATAAAAATGTTTGATAAGCTTGGTGTTAAAATTTTAGGTTTAGTTGATAACATGAGTTATTTCACAGGAGATGACGGTAAGAAATATAAAATATTTGGTGAAGGTGGTGTTAAAAAAACAGCTGAAGAATTTAAAAAAGAATTTTTGGGAGAAATACCAATAAACCCAGAAGTTGGAAAATGTGGTGATGAAGGAAAACCAATTGTTGAAGCTAATCCAGATCACACAATATCTAAAATATACTTAGACTTTGCTAAAAAAATTAAATCAACTTATTTATAATTTTTTTTAAAAAAAGCATCCATAAATAATAATTCATTTTTGACATATTTTATTTTTGAAATAGAAATTAAATTATAATTTAATTTATGAAGAAAATTAAGTACATCTAAATAAGAACTACCTGTTTTCTCATACATTCTAGAAAAGCAAACTTCTACTTTTAAAATTTTAATATTTCCTTTTTTCAAATTTTTTTTCCATTCCTTTTAATATATTAAAATCTTCTCCTTGAGCATCTATTTTACAAAAATCTATATTTAAATTTTTGTTAAAAACTTTATCGAATGTTGAAGTTTTCATTTTGTGAACTTTCCTTACTTTTTGTAATGAATTATAATTATTTACTTGTTTATGAAAACTAGACTGAGAAGCAATATCATATTGATAAAAATTTTTCAATTTTTGTGTGTTTGATAAAGCAAAAGGAAAAATATATTTCTTTTTAACATAAGAGATTTCTTCAAGATTTTTAATTAAATCTATTTGTGGTTCAAAACAATAAAGTGTTTTAATTTTAAAAATTTTGTTAACGAACTCCACATAATTTCCAACATTTGTTCCAATATCTACAAAAACTATTTCTTTTTTTTTTATATTTTCTTTTAATAGTTTCTTTTCATCACAAACTGATGACAGTAAATAAGATAAAGCATCATCTATTTTTTGATATAATTTTAAGAAATTCATTTAATAATAATTAATTAATTATATAATCGTTTTTGATCTAGCATATTAAATAACAAAAAGAAATGAACAAAACTTTCAATCCAAAAATTATCTATATATTAATTTGTTTCTTATTGTCACTTTTAATATCAAACCAATATTTGGTTAAATTTGAAAACAATTCATTCAAATCAGGTGACCAAGAATATTCATCTATATTTCAAGAAGATAGTCTATCTTATATTACAGAAGCCGAAAAAATTAGGACAGATATTAATAGTGGCAAAAACTTTTTTGAGAGTGGTGGAGCTTACAAATTCTCATTTCTTTATCCTAGAATAATTTATTTTTTTAATAAAATGATTAATGACAATGTGATTATGGCCTCTGAATATAAAATCGAGCTTAAAAATTACAAATTATTTATTTTTTTTCAAATTTCTATTTTTCTCTTATCATTAATTTTTTTATATCAAGTTATTTCAAAAATTTTAGAAAAGAGACTATCTCTATTAATAGTTTCAGTATTATTTATTAACCCTATAATTTTTCAATGGCATCTAGCCTTTCTTACTGAAAGTTTATTTTTATCTGTTCTAATTTTTTCAATTTGTCTTTTATTAAATTCAAAAAACTTTTTTCATTTTTTTTTATTAGGTATTTTAATTGGAGTTCTATATTCGCTACGAACATTAGCTCTTTTATATCCTCTTATACTTATAATTTATTTACTGTTTCAAAAGAAAAATATTACTCATCGAATTTTTAATATTTTATCTTTGATTTTTGGTGTGGCAATAATTTTACTTTTTATTGGAGTTCAAAATTACAAAAGAGCTGATGTTTTTTATTTTACTCCAATACAATCTAAAACTGATTTAAACACTTATATTGAAGCAGGAATTTTAGTTAAATCAAAAAATTTTACTGCGTTACAAGCAAGAGAATATCTTAATAAAAAATCGCAAGCAATTTTAGATAATAATAACTTCGATTTTACAAAAGAAAGTGAAAAAATTAAATTTTTAAATGAAATAAGAAATAATTCTATAAACACAATTTCTGAGAATAAGATAATTTTTTTGCAATTAGTTTTACCAAATTATTTTCACTCAATGCTACTTAATCCCGTGCAGGTTTATTTTGCTGCTAAATATCAAACATGGGAAAAATACAAAAATAGCCCTGACCATAAATTTTGGTTGAAAATTAGAGTTATCATTACATTGCTATTCTTTAGTTTGTTTCTATATGGATTAATTATTTCAAGAAAAAAAATAAGCTTGGAACTTAATATATTTTTATTTTTTTCTATTTTATATTTTTTCTTTACCAGCTGTTGGCTAGGAAACACTCGATATTTTATTCCTTCTATTATGTTTATGAGTATTTATTTTTCTTTAGCGCTCAATAAGATTTATGAGTTAATTACTACTAAAAAGTTAAATTAGTTTATCTTTGAGATCAAAAGCAACCATTAGTTCGTTCCATTCTCTTTTGGATAAACCAGAGCTCTCTGGACTCACATCTTCGCGTTTGATAAGTTTTTGAATTATAACTTTTCCTTTCGCAGAAACTTCTGTACCACCAACTCTATAATCCATAAATGCATCATAAGTTATTGGAACCCACTTTTTGACAGTGTCCAACATAATATCTGCATACACTCTTATTTCATATTGTGCGTGACTATCTGCTCTAAGTCTTAAAAAATTCATTAGATTTAATAAGTCTGTTTTCCAGTACCACTGGGTGTAAGTATTTAATGTTAAATTCATTCTTGCAAGTTCTCTAGCTAGACCTTTTTTATTTTCATCAATGGTTGTGCCATCAAATCTTTGATTAAGCATCATCTCATAATTGTCATAAGTTCTTTCAGCATCATTTTTTAAAAGTTCTAAAACTTCTTTTGCTTGCTCACCTTCAATAACATCGCCTCTACCTTGTCTATTGCTAACAGATTGTGCTGCTAAATTTTCTGTTGATGGTAAATAGAATTCTTTATCTAATATTGAATATCTTGCAGAGTATTCATTAACATTTGCTGTTCTATGTCTAATCCATTGACGAGCAATAAAAATTGGAAGTTTAACATGGTATTTAATTTCACACATTTCAAATGGAGTGCTATGCCAATGTCTCATTAAATATTTAATTAAGCCAGCATCTGTTGAGACTTGCTTAGTTCCCTTTCCATATGAAACTCTTGCTGATTGAACTATCGACGTGTCATCACCCATGTAATCGATTACCCTGACAAAACCATGATCTAATGCTGGCATGGCCTCATAAAGAATTTTTTCAAGCTCTGGGGCTGTAACTCTTTTAGTCGGATTCTCTTGAGACTGTTGATCTTTAATCTCTTGAGTTTGTTCTTTAGTTAATTTCATGATTTTTATTGAATCTCTTGTAATTGCTTTTATATTAATACTGTTGGCTTGCCAACTACGACGATAAACGAATTTCGTAATAACCATTACGGACGTGGGGGCAGTACCCACCACCTCCACCATTTACAACTTATGGGGGTGAACTAGGATCGACGGGTGACTAAAGGCTATTCTTTCGTTCGGGATTGTTCCACCGTAACGGGCTAAACTTTAAATGCTAACGAAAGTTACGCTATTGCTGCATAATTAACTTAGGTTAATTATAGAAGCACGGTCTGGGGCACCGGGTAACAGAACGCCCCTACTAACTAATTTATAAATTTACTCAAGTTTGGTTTAAAATAATTAGGACCCTTCATAACTTTTCCTTTTTCATTATAAATAGGTTTTCCTTTTTCATCTAACTTGCTCATGTTAGAGTTTTGAACTTCTTCAAAGCATTTATCAAGATCTATGCCAAAAGCGTGGCCAGCTCCATATGTTACATACAATATATCCGTTAAAGCATCCGCAACTTCTAAAAGATCCTTATTTTTCATAGCCTCACTTAGTTCATCTAACTCTTCTTTAATTAGATCGTATCTGAGTTTATTAATCTTATCAGTACTAAAAGAGGGCTTTTTTTTTACTTCTTGGCCAAAAGTTTCCATGAAAGTTTTTACTTTATTAAAATTTGACATTTAGCTCCTGTAATTTTTAAAAATTTAATATATAACTATATTAAGTTATTAATGAAGTAATAATCAATGAAATTAAGAAAAGAATTTGACAGCATTGGAAGTATAAATGTACCAGATAATAATTATTGGGGTGCTTCTACACAGAGATCTAATAAATTTTTTAACATTGGAAAAATTTTAGTTAATATTTCAATAATTAAATCAATAGCTATCATAAAAAGATCTGCTGCAATCGTTCATTTTAAAGAAAAACAGATTGAAAAAAAAATATCAAATTCAATAATTAAAGCATCAGATGAAATAATTAAAGGTAAACTTGATAAAAATTTTCCATTAAAAGTTTGGCAAACTGGTTCCGGTACTCAAACAAATATGAATGTCAACGAGGTCATTGCTAATAGGGCAATTGAACTTATGCATGGTAAAAAAGGATCAAAAAAACCAGTTCACCCTAACGATCATGTAAATAAATCTCAATCTACGAATGATGTTTTCCCTACTGCTATGCACATATCTGTTGCTAAGGAAACAAACAGCAAACTTTTGCCAAGCTTAAAAAAATTAGAAAGAGAACTAAATAAAAAATCAAAAGAATTTAAAAATATTATTAAAATTGGAAGAACACATTTGCAAGATGCTACTCCATTATCATTGGGCCAAGAGTTTTCAGGCTACCAAACTCAATTAAAAAAATGTATAGAAAGAGTAGAATTTTCTTTAAAAGAAATATATTTTCTTGCTCAAGGTGGAACTGCTGTTGGAACGGGAATTAATTCTAAAAAAGGTTTTGACAAAAAAATTGTTAAAGAAATAGCAAAATATACAAAACTTCCTTTCAAGCCTGCGCAAAATAAATTTGCTGAACTAGCAGCTCACGACTCTATCGTAAATTTTTCAGGAATATTAAATACATGTGCCGTTTCATTAATGAAAATTTCAAACGATATAAGATTCTTAGGCTCTGGTCCAAGAGCTGGGTATGGGGAATTAATACTTCCAGAAAATGAACCTGGTTCATCTATTATGCCTGGAAAAGTTAATCCAACGCAATGTGAGGCTGTCACTATGGTTTGTGCTCAGGTTATAGGAAATCATACCGGCATTACTATAGCTGGATCCCACGGTCATTTTGAACTCAATGTATTTAAACCAATGATTGCTCATAATATACTTCAATCAATCGATCTTATCGCCGATTCTACAAAAAATTTTTCAGAATTTTGTGTAAAGGGAATAAAAGCAAACAAAAGAAAAATTAAAGAACATTTAGATAATTCCCTAATGCTTGTAACTGCTTTAGCTCCACACATTGGATACGACCAAGCTTCTAAAATTGCAAAAAATGCACTAAAAAATAACACATCTTTAAAATATGAAGCTTTAAAAACAGGTCTTATAAATGAAAAAAATTATGAAAAAATTGTAGACCCGAAAAAAATGATTTATCCAAAATAAGCTTCAAACACTTTATTAAAAATTCTTCTAGATTTATGAAAATTTAAATTTTCAATATCACTAAGTTCTTTCAATATTTTTAAAGCTTGATCATTGTCCTCAATATCATTGAATTGAATTCTGTTAACATCTATTTGATTAGATAAAAAATTAAAGTCTAGGTTAATTTTAATAACTTCAATATCCGACCTTAAATTTTTTGGGGTTTGTAAAAGTGAAAATAAATTGTCATAATTTTTTATATTAATTAAAATATCAGTATTTAGAACTAAATCATTATCCGTGTAAGATAGGTTGCTATTGCTTATTTCCAACGAACCTATTTTATTATTGGTGAATTTACTTTTATTAAAATTAATTGCACCATTTGTTATATTAAGATTAACTAATGAACTATTAAATAGTTGACTATTCTTATTTTCTTTAATTACAATTGAAGTATTAGCGCTAATATTGTTATTCAACAATATTTGACTTTTAATAAGTTCACTAAAAATAGAGTCCAAGTTTAGTAATTTAGATAATTCATATTTTTTTAACTCTATATCAAGCGCAATATTAAAAGGTTTAGTAAATAATCTACCTTTATAATTAAAATTTGGATTTTTTATTATTGTTTGATCTGATTCAAAAAAAATTAAGTTTTCTTCTATTTCGTATTTGGTTTGTGATTTAAAATTTAAAAGTGAAATTGATGCAAAACCTTCAATTATTTCATCAGTTAAATTTGAATATTCATTTAATATTTTTAATCGTAATTTATCTGATGAAATCATGATTTCTTTTTTTTTTGTATCAAAATCTTTTAACAGATCAAAATTAAATGGAGTTTTAAAAATTTCACTTTTTGCTTTTAAGATATTATTCAACTTTAAATTATCATAAAAAAAATATGTTTCTGGTACTTTTATAATAGCAACAGTGTTTTGCTCATCATCTTTAAAAAAAACTTTACTTTTATTTATCTTTATTTTTTTATTAGAAAATCTATTTTCAATTCCTTTTATTAAAAAAGACAAATCTTTTCCTTGTAATGAAAAATTTGCATCATTGATGTGAACTTTTTTAAAGGTAATATTTTCTTTTTTTAAAAAATTACTTTGATAAAAAAATACTTTTAGTCTTTTAATTTCTGCAATTTCAATTGGCTTGTCTTCACGTTCTATAATAATCTTTGAATCTTTTATCAAAAAATGTGGTGAAGGCAAAATATTGTAAGAAATTGCTGAAGAAGAACTAAGATTAATATTAAATTCATCTATTAATTTTTTTTCAACTAAATTCTGCACCCAGGTTTTGTCATATAAAGCTGGAATTGATAAATAAAATAAATAAAAAAATAATATGGAAATAAAAGCTATTATAAATTTATTAAAATTACTTATTTTAGAGCTTTTTCCAAAATATTTGGTTTTTAAATTATCAAACTTAAAAAATAACTTTTGAGTAAATGTATTTACATTTTTAGTTATCTTTTTTTTAAATAAATAACTAATAAAATCACTTATTTTTATAAAAAAGTTTGATAATGGTTTTTTTAATAAGTTGTTAAACAGTTTATTAAATTTTTTAGTCAAATTCCAAAAATGCCAAACAAAAAAATATTTTATTTTATAAATAACTTTTAATAGTGTATTTATGATCAATGAATCAATCAGCTTTGCAATTTTTTTGGTATATTTTTGTTTCATATCTACTAATAAAATTTAATAAGCTTATAATGAATATTTTAAAATGATAAACTCTGATTATTTAAATGATCTAAATAAAGCTCAAAAAGAAGCAGTTTTACACCTTAATGGACCGTTACTTATAGTTGCTGGAGCTGGCTCTGGTAAAACTAAAGTTCTCACATCTAGAATCGCTCATATAATTAAAGAGAAGAAAGCTTTTCCTAATCAGATATTGTCTGTAACTTTTACAAATAAGGCTGCAAAGGAGATGCAAAATAGAATAAGTTCTATGCTTAATTCCGAAGCTACTGGGTTGTCTTGGCTAGGTACTTTTCATTCAACTTGTGCAAAACTATTAAGAAAGCATGCTTCGGCAGCTGGTCTTACGTCAAATTTTACAATTATAGATACAGATGATCAAATAAGATTAATTAAAAATATTTGTAAAGCTGAAAATATTGATATTAAACAATTAGCACCGAAATATATTTTATCAATTATTGATAGATGGAAAAATAAAGGATTTTATCCGAACGATGTGATTGTTGACAAAAAAGACATTTATGAAAAAACTGTTCAACCCTTATACAAAATCTATCAACAAAAACTTTTAGATTTAAATACATGTGACTTTGGTGATCTAATTCTTCATACGGTAAAAATATTAGAAAAAAATTCAGAGATAAGGGAGATATATAGTAATAATTTTAAATTTATATTGGTGGATGAGTATCAAGATACAAATTATATTCAAAGTAGATGGTTATATTTACTATCAGAAAAATATAAAAATATATGTTGTGTAGGAGATGATGATCAGTCTATTTATAGTTGGCGTGGTGCAGAAATAAAAAATTTTCTAGATTTTGATAAAGTATATAAAAATTCTAAAATTATAAGATTAGAAGAAAATTATAGATCTTCTCAAAATATTTTATCCGTTGCTTCGAATTTAATTGAGAATAATCAAAATAGAGTTGGCAAAACTTTACGCACAACTATGAAAGAGGGAGATTTAGTTTCACTTAACTGTTTCAAGAATGGGAAAGATGAGGCAATAGCTGTTGGGGATGAAATTGAAAAAAAATTAAAAAAAAATTTTTCATTTAATAATATCGCAATTCTAGTTAGGGCTATTTTTCAAACACGAGAATTTGAAGAACGTTTTTTAAAAATTGGAATACCATATAGAATTTTAGGTGGTACTAAGTTTTATGAAAGAGCAGAAATTAAAGATTGTGTAGCTTATTTAAGAATGGTGTATCAAACAAAAGATGATTTAGCTTTTGATAGAATTGTTAATCAACCTAAAAGATCTATTGGTGAAAGTACAATTAAACTAATACACGAACATTCAAAAAATAACTCTTTAAATCTTGAATCTTCATCAAAGAAATTAATAGAACTTAATTTGATCAAACCGAAAACAAAAGTTGGTTTAAGTTCATTTTTATTTTTAATGGAAAAATGGAGGAATGATTTATATGTAAAAAAAATTAACCATATAAAATTGCTACAACTAATTTTAGATGAATCGGGTTACTCAGCTATGCTTAAAAATAAAAAAGATGTTGATAATGAAAATAGATTAGAAAATATCAAAGAGTTATTAAGTGCTATGAAAGAGTTTGATAATTTAGAGAATTTTTTAGAACATGTTGCTCTTGCGACATCGATCGATCAGGATTGGGATGGAGAAAAAGTAAATATGATGACTATGCATGGCTCAAAGGGTCTTGAATTTGACGTTGTATTTTTACCTGGATGGGAAGAGGGTCTATTTCCGCATCAAAAATCAATAGAAGAAAAAGGACAAAATGGCTTAGAGGAAGAAAGAAGACTTGCTTATGTAGGAATCACAAGGGCTAAAAAAAAGGCACTAATATCATTTTCAATGAATAGATTTTATCAAGGAGATTGGATTGATAGTATGGCTTCAAGATTTATTGAGGAACTTCCAGAAAAGTTTTTAGACAAAAATTCTTTTTTTGATGAAAATGATCAAAATGATTTTGAATTTAACCAAGATTTTGATTTTAATGATGAAAATAATAACAGGAGTCCTGGTTGGGCTAGATACCAAAAAAGAATTAAATGATAAATAAAAATATTAAAAAATTAAGAAACAAAATCAATCAATTAAATATCGATGGTTACATTATTCCAAAAAATGATGAATTTTTTTCAGACTATGATCAAAATAATAGACTAGAAAATATATCTAATTTTACAGGTTCTGCTGGTTTTGCCGTAATTTTGAAAAATAAAAACTATCTCTTTATAGATGGAAGATACACAATTCAAGCAAAAAAAGAAGCAGGTAAAAATTTTAAAATTATTGAACTCCATAAACAATTACCTTACCAAATTATTAAAAACTACAAACTAGGATTTGATCCCAAATTATTTACATCAAAAAAATTGATGTTTTATTTTTCAAAACACAATAAATTAATATCAATTAAAAAGAATTTAATTGACTTGGTATCTAAAAAAAATATTAAAAAAACAAGACCCTTTTTTTCTTTAAATAAAAAAATTGTAGGTGAAAGCCATCTATCAAAAATAAGAAAAGTTATTGATTATCTAAAAAAAAATAAAACAGATTTTTTATTTATAAGCGCCCCAGAAAATGTTGCGTGGATTTTAAATATTCGTGGATACGACAATCCAACTAGCCCAATACCAAATTGTAGATTAATTATTGGTAAAAATAAAAAATTATTTTTAATTGCTAAAGAAGAAAATTGTCAAAAAATTATAAAAGAAAATATAATAAAAAAAAATCAATTAATAGATTTAGATAATTTTGAAAATTTCATAAATAAAATAAAAGGAAAAAACTTTATAATCGACAATCAATCCTGTTCAATTTTTTATGAAAAAATAATTAAATCTAAATTTAATATTATTAATAAAGGTGACCCCATATATGATTTAAAATCAGTTAAAAATCCATGTGAAATTAAACACATGATTGAAGCACACAATAAAGACGGTCTAGCTTTAACCAAGTTTATATTTTGGATTAAAAATATTAATAAAAAAAAATTAACAGAAGTTGATGCTCAGAATAAACTAGAAAAATTTAGAAGATATAGTGCAGATTATCTATTTCCTAGTTTCGATACGATAGCTGGAACTGGATCGAATGGTGCTATCGTTCATTACAGGGCAACAAAAAAATCAACAAAAATAATTAATAAAAAAGATATTTTTTTGTGCGACTCTGGTGGTCAATATAAGTATGGGACAACTGATGTAACTAGAGCTATTTCTTTTTCAAAGCCTAAAAAATTTATAAAGGATATTTACACTAAAGTATTAAAAGGACACATAGCGGTAGCTCAAACCAATCTTCAAAAAGATAATACTGGTAAAAAAATTGACAAAAGAGCTAGAAAGTTTCTAAAAGTATCTAACTTAGATTATGCACACGGCACAGGTCATGGTGTCGGTTTTTTTTTAAATGTGCACGAAGGACCACAATCAATATC
>JAOIRP010000048.1 GCA_028221385.1 Candidatus Pelagibacter sp. | reverse complement strand
GAAGTAGACAGCAAAGAAAAAAATAAAGCTTTAGAGGCAGCAATTAGCCAAATCACAGATAATTTTGGAAAAGGTTCAGTGATGAAACTAGGCCAAAGAAGAGCCATGGATATAGAGTCTATATCAACAGGTTCTTTAAGCTTAGATTTAGCATTGGGAATAGGTGGTTTGCCAAAAGGAAGAATTGTAGAAGTTTATGGTCCAGAATCTTCAGGAAAAACAACTCTAGCATTACAAGTAGTTGCTGAAGCGCAAAAAGCAGGTGGAATATGTGCATTTGTTGATGCGGAACATGCTTTAGACCCAGTTTATGCAAAAAAACTTGGTGTAAATACTGAAGAATTATTAATTTCACAACCTGATGCAGGTGAACAAGCATTAGAGATAGCAGATACATTGGTTAAATCAGGGTCTATTTCGGTAATAGTTATAGATTCAGTTGCAGCATTAACTCCAAGAGCAGAAATCGAAGGAGAAATGGGAGACCATCATGTAGGGCTACAATCAAGACTGATGAGTCAGGCATTAAGAAAACTGACAAGCTCAATATCAAATACTAATACGATGATGATTTTTATTAACCAAATAAGAATGAAAATTGGAGTAATGTTTGGAAGTCCTGAAACTACTTCTGGAGGAAATGCTCTTAAATTTTATTCATCTGTCAGAATGGATATTAGAAGAATTGGTGCCATTAAAGATAAAGATGAAATTATTGGTAATTCAACAAGAGTTAAAGTTGTAAAAAACAAGGTAGCACCGCCATTTAAAGTTGTAGAATTTGACCTTATGTATGGCAAGGGAATTAGCAAAGTAGGTGAGCTAGTTGACCTTGGAGCAAAAGCAGAGATAGTTGAAAAATCTGGTGCTTGGTATGCATATAAAGGTGAAAAAATTGGGCAAGGTAGAGAAAATGCCAAGCTTTATTTGGAACAAAACCCCAATGTTGCCGCAGAAATTGAAATGGCAATAAGAGAAAAAGCTGGGGTGATTTCAAAAAAAATTGAAGGAAATCCACTTGATCCAGAAAAAGCAGCAAAAGATCAAATAGAGGACCCTAAAGTGGAAACTAAAGAAGAAACAGTTCCTCCAAAAAAGAATTAGTTAAAGTCATCTTTAATTATTAAAAGGCGCTTAATTTAAGCGCCTTTTTTCCCTTACAGTTACCTAGACTTCAAATAAAAAAGCTGTATTTTAAAAGTATGGCTGACAAATCTTTAAATGAAATAAGAAATACATTTTTAAAATATTTTAAAGATAATAATCATGAGATTGTTGAGTCTAGTAATCTTGTACCTAATAATGACCCAACACTAATGTTTGCTAATTCAGGCATGGTACAATTTAAAAACGTATTTACTGGTATAGAAAAAAGAGAATATCAAAGAGCAACAACCTCACAAAAATGTGTACGAGCAGGTGGAAAACATAATGATTTAGAAAATGTTGGATATACACCAAGACATCACACATTTTTTGAAATGCTTGGAAATTTTTCATTTGGTGATTACTTCAAAGAGGAGGCAATCGTTTATGCTTGGGATTTAATTACAAAAGAATTTGGAATAGATAAAAATCGTTTATATGTAACGGTTTTTCATGAAGATGAAGAGGCCTACAATTATTGGAAAAAAATAGCAGGTTTAAATGAAAATCGAATAATTAAAATTGCAACTTCAGACAACTTTTGGTCTATGGGTGATACAGGACCTTGTGGACCATGCTCAGAAATTTTTTATGACCATGGTGATCATCTAGAAGGTGGTTTACCAGGAACAAAAAATGAAGATGGAAATAGATTTATAGAGATTTGGAACCTCGTCTTTATGCAGTATGAGCAAATTTCAAAAGATAAAAGAATTGATTTACCAAAGCCGTCTGTAGATACTGGTATGGGCTTAGAAAGAATAGCTGCATTGTTACAAGGTACACATGATAACTATGAAACAGATCATTTTAAAAAATTAATTCAATCAACATCAGAAACCTTAAAGATTAAAGTAAATGATAAAAATAGTTCAAGTTTTAGAGTAATTGCTGACCATTTACGTGCGAGCTCTTTTTTGCTTGCTGAGGGTGTTTTGCCATCTAATGAAGGGCGTGGATATGTTCTTAGAAGAATAATGAGAAGGGGTATGAGACATTCTCATTTACTCGGTGCTAAAGAGCCAGTTTTTTTTAATATTTTTAAAACACTATTAGAAGAAATGTCAGGCAACTATCCAGAATTAGAGCGTGCACAGTCATTGATTAAAGAAACATTAAAAACAGAAGAAGAAAAATTTTTAGTTTTACTTGATAGAGGTATAAAAATTTTAAATGAAGAGTTAAAGATATTTTGCCTGGTGAAGTTGCATTTAAACTTTACGATACTTATGGCTTTCCTTTAGATTTGACAGAAGATATTTTAAAAAATAAATCATTAAAAGTTGACAGTAAAAAATTTGACTCGTTAATGAAAGAAAGTAAAGAACTTGCCAAAAAAAATTGGAAAGGATCAGGTGATAGTTCAATTGATAATCTATGGTTTGATATTAAAGATCGAATGGGAGCTACTGATTTTTTAGGCTACGCTTCAAACAAATCAGAAGGTGTAGTCAAGTTAATCTTGAAAGACAATCATGAGGTTGAAGTTCTAAAAAATAATGAAGAAGGAATTATAATAACTAATCAAACCCCTTTCTATGGAGAGTCAGGAGGTCAGGTTGGTGATATTGGAATGATCAGTACTGAAGGTTTTGAGTTTAAAGTTTCTGATGTCCAAAAAAAACTAGGTGATTTATTTGTGCATTATGGAAAAGTTAAAAAGGGTTCAATAAAATTAAATGAAAATGTAGAATTGAAAATCGATGTTGAAAGAAGAAATAACATTAGAGCTTATCATTCAGCAACACACTTACTTCATGAGTCGCTTAGACGTGTTTTAGGTAACCATGTCACACAAAAAGGATCCCTTGTTGAACCAGATAGACTTAGATTTGATTTTAGCCATATGAAGCCTATTTCAGAGGAGGAAATAAAAAAGATAGAGGATAATGTTAATTCAATAGTTAAGAAAAATTCTGATGTTAAAACTAGAATAATGACACCTAAAGAGGCCGTTGAGAATGGTGCATTAGCTTTATTTGGTGAAAAATATGGGGAAGAAGTAAGAGTTTTGTCTATGGGTGATGAAAAAGGAAAATTTTTTTCAACAGAACTTTGTGGTGGAACACATGTGGCAAACACTTCTGAAATTGGAAAATTTATGATT
>JAOIRP010000047.1 GCA_028221385.1 Candidatus Pelagibacter sp. | reverse complement strand
GAGGCAAAAACTGCTTTAGCAAGAGGAGCTACTATGGCTGGAAGTGCTACATGCTCAGGTGAAGGTGGAATGATACCTGATGAAAGAAGATATTCTGAAAAATGGTACTATCAATGTATCCAATCAAGATACGGTTTTAACCCACACCATGCTCAACTTGCAGATGGAATTGAAGTATTCATTGGTCAAGGACAAAAAGTTGGAATGGGTGGACACTTAATGGGTCAAAAAGTAACTGATCAAGTTGCTGAGATGAGATCACTACCATCAGGTATTGATCAAAGATCTCCCGCTAGGCACCCTGACTGGTTAGGTCCTGACGATTTAGCTTTAAAAGTTCAAGAATTAAGACAATTAACAAAAAATAAAGTACCAATTCAATTAAAGCTTGGAGCATCTAAAGTTTATGATGATGTTCGTATGGCTGCAAAATGTGATCCTGACTCTATTTATTTAGATGGAATGGAAGGATCAACAGGAGCTGGTCCTCATATAGCTGCTGCAAATACTGGTATTCCAGGAATTGCTGCAATTAGAGAGGCTAGAAGAGCTATAGATGATGTTGGTAAAACTGGAAAAGTAACTTTAATTTACGCAGGTGGTGTAAGAGATGGTGCAGATATGGCAAAAGCTTTAGCATTAGGTGCTGATGCAATTGCAATTGGTACAGGATCTATGATCGCTTTGAATTGTAATAAAGATATCCCTGAAGCTAACTTTGAAAAAGAAATGGGAGTAAAAGCTGGTGAATGTTATCACTGCCATACTGGCCGTTGTCCAGTTGGTGTTGCAACTCAAGATCCTAAATTGAGAGCTAGACTAAATCCAGATGATGCTGCATTAAGAGTTTATAATTACTTGCATGCAATGACTTTAGAAGCTCAACTTTTAGCAAGAGCTTGTGGTAAAACTAATATTCACTCTTTAGAACCTGAAGATTTAGCTGCCCTAACAATGGAAGCTTCGGCATTAGCAAAAGTTCCATTAACAGGAACTAACTTTACAGTTGGTGTTGATAATTATCATAAAATATAAGGACTAAAAATGGCCAAAAAAAAAATAAAAAAAAATAAAGTAACTAAAACAAAAGTAAAAAAAGAAAAAAAACTTAAGTTAGGTACTTTTAAGGAAACCGCTAGAGAGAAGCTAATAGGCCAACATATTGGATATAGATATGATGTTAATATGCTTCCTGACTATAAAAGAATTACTCCATTCTTAAAAAAATATATAGAGGCTATGGGTTGGGATGATCTTAATTGGTTAGAAGATGTACATATGGGCTATGAAGAAGACAGACCTGCAGTATTTTGTAGAAATGCAAATGGATGGGTAACTATTCCAAAATCAATCAAACTGCCAGATAACCAACAAGATAGAGACATGATAGCAAGAGAGCTTTTAGTTAAGTTTCAAATGTCGCCAAAGCACCCTCTTGTTGATTTAAAAAAAGCTTACTTAAAATTTTGATACTACAATCTTAAGTTGATTATTTCTTTAAAAACTGTCGTTCATACTAGGTTTTTATTAATTGTTTAGTTTGTCACACCCATAAAAATTTCATAAGCTTTCTAAAACTAATATGGGAGAGAGAATATGACTGATCAGTTAGGTGCTCTTACAACTATATTTACAGAATTTTACTACTGGGTAACGGTAGTACTGATGTTTTTAATTCACGTCGGTTTCTGTATGTATGAAGTTGGAGCTTCACGATACAAACATCACCAACACACTTTAATGAAAAATACGATGCTGATACCTTTGGTAACGGTAACTTGGTTTTTCTTTGGTTGGTGGATTTATTGGGCATTTCCAACAGGACCTGGAATTGCACCATCGATAATGACTGAGAGTACTGCATTGATAACTGATGATAGTACTTTTAGTGCTAAATGGTATTTAGCAAATTCAGAGTATATGGCGGTCAATTTAGGTGACCACATAAGTGGTGTATTCTGGGCTGCGTTCTTACTATTTTCATGGACAGCTGCTTCCATTGTTTCAGGAGCAATCATTGAAAGAATTACAACTTTTGCATTTGGTATTTTAGCAATTGCAATTGGATCTGTGTTTTGGACAATTGATGCTGCTTGGGGATGGCACTTTGATGGATGGATGCTCAAAATTTTAGGATATCACGATGCTTATGCATCAGGAGTAATTCACGCTATTGCGGGTGGATTTGCTCTAGGTGTTCTAATAGTTTTAGGACCAAGAATTGGAAAGTTCTCATCAAGTGGTGAACCAAGAAATATAGGGCCAAGAAATCCTTGGCTAGTAACAGTTGGATTATTTTTAATCTATACTGGTTTCTGGGGATTTTATGCGGCATGTAATATACCGATATTTGATCTTGGACCTGAATATGGCATGGAAGGTGTAACTTACTGGACAGCTACAAACATATATGTAACCCCTACTACGCTCAGTGGTATAACCTTTAACTTCCTGATGTCATTATCAGGTGGATTATTGGCTGGATACGTGGTCGCTAAAGGTGATCCTTTCTGGACTTACTCAAGTGGACTAGCAGGTATCATATGTGCTTCAGCTGGAAATGATTTATATCATCCAATTCAAGCAATGATCATTGGTATGATTGGTGTTGTGATTGCATACAAACTACATTACTGGGTTGAGCGTAAGTTCAAAATTGATGATGCAGTTGGTGCAGTAGCAGTACATGGTTATGCTGGTGTAGTTGGTCTTATCATTTGTGGATTTGTTTTAAATGGTTACCCATCATCTGGTTACAGTGTTGGTGCTATGTGGGACGGGTCAACTTATGCAACAATTAATCCATTGGGGCAATTCCTAGGAGCAATTATAATGTTTGGAGTTCTTGGAATGCTACCAGGTTATATCATAGCTAAAGTGCTTAGCGGAATGGGTAAATTAAGAATCCCTCGTGAAGTTGAAATAGCTGGACTTGACTATGAAATGATGGAGGACGATAGAGATGCTGAAAAAGCAGTCGCCTCTTCAACTAGGTAAAGGAGAAATATATGGCTACAGTAACAAACTGGATAGATCATTTAAGTGCTGAAGAAGTTGTCGGAGCAGTTTATCCGGGAGCAGGATCTAGTGAAACTTTACTAGTTATGATTGGTATAGTTTTATGGATTGGCTGGCATGTTTTGACTGCTAGATCTGAAAGTGAAAAACTTTCAAGATTAGCTAAGAAAAGACATGGTGCAAATGATCACAAGAGCAATATTACCGATTGGTAATATAATTTAAAATTTGGGCGCTACTTTAATGTGGCGCCCTTTTTTTATAAAGTTTCTATAATGACTGAAAAAAATAATGAAGACCAAAGACCGAGCAA
>JAOIRP010000049.1 GCA_028221385.1 Candidatus Pelagibacter sp. | reverse complement strand
CACACCCAACTGATGGATTTGTTCCTGTTAGACCATGACGTGCTTTTGCTAAATTCAAAGCAAGACTCATATATTTATTGTCTTTTTTGGTGAATTTATCTTTTTTTGTAGACATCTATTTTGTCCACGAATTGTATAAAATCTTTTTCTTCTCTAAAGTTTCTGTAAACAGATGCAAATCTAACATAAGCTACTGGATCAAGTTCTTTTAGCCCTTCCATAACCAATGTTCCAATTGTACTTGTTGAAATTTCACTTTGTCCAAGCTCCTCTAATGATCTTGTTATTTTACTAATAAATTTTTCCGCAGTTTCAGTATCAATAGGCCTTTTCTTTAATGAAATATAAATAGATTTAGATAATTTATCTCTATCAAAAGTAGATTTTCTACCATTTTTTTTAATTACCATTATTTCTCTAAACTGAACTCTTTCGAAAGTTGTAAACCTTGCGCCACAAACACATAATCTTCTTCTTCTAATTGCTGTACCATCTTCTGTTGGCCTTGAGTCTACAACAGACGTTTCACCTTTTTTGCAAATAGAACAGATCATTTATTATAAATTTTTATAAATTGGAAAAGATGCAGTTAAATTAATAACTTCTTTTCTAACTTCTTCTTCAACTTTGGAATTATCATTAGGGTTTTCTGATAACCCTTTAACAACTTTTGTTATTAAGTCCCCTACTTTTTTAAATTCATTCAAGCCAAAACCTCTTGTAGTTGCTGCTTGCGTACCAAGTCGAATACCTGAGGTAATCATAGGTTTTTCTGAGTCAAAAGGTATTCCATTTTTATTGCAAGTAATATTTGCTTTGCAAAGACTTTCTGCTGCTGCATTTCCCTTAACGTTGAAAGGCCTAAGGTCAACTAACATTAGATGTGTATCTGTACCCCCTGAATAAATCTTAAAACCATTATTTTTTAAAGTCTCAGATAAAATCTTTGCATTTGCTAAAACTGATTTTATATAATCTTGGAACTCAGGTCTTAGTGCTTCTAAAAAACCAGCAGCTTTAGCAGCAATGACATGCATCAAAGGTCCACCTTGATAACCAGGAAAAACTGCTGTGTTAAATTTTTTAGATAACTCTTCGTGGTTAGTTAGAATAATTCCACCTCTAGCACTTCTAAAAACTTTATGTGTTGTAGAAGTAACAACATGTGCATGATCGCAAGGGTTGGGGTATCCTTTTCCAGCAACTAACCCAGAGAAATGAGCCATATCAACCATTAAGTATGCTCCAACTTTATCGGCAATTTCTCTAAAACGTTTAAAATCAATTACTCTCGAATAAGCACTTCCGCCAGCAATAATTAATTTTGGTTTATGTTCTAAAGCAAGTTTTTCTACATTATCATAATCTATGAGTTCAGATTTTTTATCAACATCATAGCTGATTGCATTAAACCATTTCCCTGACATTGAGATTTTTAGACCATGCGTTATATGTCCACCTGAGTTTAAACTCATACCTAAAAATGTATCTCCAGGATTTAATAATGCTAAAAATACTGCTCCATTTGCTTGCGCACCAGAATGTGGTTGAGCATTAGCAAACTTACAATTAAATAATTTTTTTAAACGATCAATTGCTAAATTTTCAGCTACATCTACATGTTCGCAGCCATTATAATATCTTTTTCCTGGGTAACCCTCTGCATATTTATTTGTTAAAACTGAACCCTGTGCTTCTAATACAGCTTGAGAAACAATGTTTTCAGATGCAATCAATTCTATATGTTGTTGTTGTCTATTTAATTCATCGTTGATCGCTTTATGTAACTCTGGGTCAACTTTTGATAAACTATCTTCAAAAAAACTTTTGTATTTATCATTTAAATAATTTTTTTCACTAGACATAACTAAATTTTCCTTATTCTTTTTGTGTGTCTTCCACCTTCAAACTTTGTGTTTAAAAAAACATCTACAAATTTTAAAGCATTTTTTTTTGATAAAAGTCTTGACCCTAATGTAATGATATTTGCATCATTATGCAATCTTGATAATTTTGTTGATTTAACATTAAAACATTGTGCAGCGCGTATATTTTTATGTTTATTTGCAGCTATATTCATACCCGTCCCTGATCCACAAACCAGTATACCTATATGATTTTTATTAGTTTTAACTTTTTTAGCAACTTTATGAGCATAATCTGGATAATCAACTCTATCATTACTGAAAGGACCTAAGTCAGTATACTTAATCATTATTTTATCTAAATAAATTTTAATGATTTCTTTTAATTTATACCCTGCATGATCGGATGATAAAAATATTTTTTTCAAGTTAATTAAATTTATAATCTAAAACACATGCAACTAAATGTATTCTGTTTTCCTCTCCACCATTAAATGCATTGTGATATTTTATGTTATTTGTAACCCAAACTGAACCATCTGCAGGCATATGTTTAGCTACATTATCAATAACCATTAAACAACCTGGATTCGAAATAATAGGTATGTGCAGTCTTGGTTCTGGGTCTCGGTGCCAACTCAATGTTGACCTAGGTTCTTTAAGTAAAATTCTAACTCTACCTAATTTATATTTTGAGGAAAGCACATCAAAAACCTCTTTGAAATAAGTATTTTCATAATCTGGTATAAATTCTGAGTAAGCAGCCTCATCAATCTTTACATCTCGTGAAACTTCTTTTCCAGATTTATCTGGTTTTGTCCAGTAAACACCTCTGGCTTTATTACCTTTAACTGAGTCTGGATCACCAGGGATTTGTGTTAAAGAAATTGCACCAAAGTGAGCTATACCACCGCCATCATCAAATTTTTTAGTTTGGATGATTTGATTGTATGCTTCTTGTAATTTATTAATATCAAATTTAACAGCTTGTTTTTGAAAATCACTAAAATCTAAAATCCTTTGCTCTTTTTTTGAATCTAAATCTATAATTTTTGTGTTATCTTTTTTCATCACGATTGTTTTGTACATATTTTCATATATATTTGTATAATACATTTGTCGCATTTTAAAATATATTAAAATTATGATTACAGGGAATTATCCAAATTTAAGGCTTAGAAGAAGTCGTAAAAATGACTGGTCTCGGAGATTAATTCAAGAAAATAGCCTTTCAACAAGCGATTTTATATTACCGATATTCTTAATTGATGGAAAAAATAAAAAACAATCAATTAAAACAATGCCTGATGTTTATAGATATACAGTGGATAAACTTGGAATTATTCTAGATAAGGCAATCAAAAATAAAATACCTATGGT
>JAOIRP010000045.1 GCA_028221385.1 Candidatus Pelagibacter sp. | reverse complement strand
GAATGAATAAAACCGATAGTTCTTTAATATGTCATATAAAGCTTTTAAGTACTTTTGCATTCTAATATAATAAACATCTAAATGAATAACTTATCAATAGTGTTAAGCACATATAATGAAGAGGATAACATACGTCAAACCTTAACTAAGCTAATTAATAACAGCTTGGTAAGTGAAGTTATTATAATTGATGATAACTCAAATGATCAGACTGTTAGAATCATTAATGAAATCAAAAATAATAAAATTAGATTATTTATTAGAAAAAACACAAAAGGTTTTGCTAGCGCATTTATATTTGGTCTAATGATGGCTAATGGTGAATATATTATGAGGTTTGATGTTGATATGCATTCTGAAATAGATTTATTCCTTGATGCCTTCGAGAAAAATACAGACAAAGAATGCTTAATTTTTTCCAGGTATGTTTCAAATGGAGATGATCAAAGAAGTTTCTACAGAAAATTACCTAGTCTAATAATAAATAAACTTTGTCAATATTTGCTCTCCAATAAAATTAAAGATTACACCAGTTGTATAATGTTTTTTAAAAAAAATCTTTTAATGGATATCATGCCAAAAAATACACGTTACGCAAATTTTATAATTGAATTTGTTTTTTTTTTGATTTTGAAAAAAAAGAATTATTTAGAAGTTGGTTTTATTCAAAAAAAAAATACAGAACTAAATAGTAAATCATCTCCAAATATTTTGGGTTTTTTAAAAAACGGTTTTTTTTATTTGTTTACCATTTTTAGATGTATATTATTTAAGTTTAAAATATAGATTATGAATTTTATACAGAAAAATATTTTTATAGATAAAAAGATCGTTGCCAAAGTTTTTAAATATACCAATCAAAAATTTAAAGGTATAAAGTTTTTCACAAATAGTGATTTAAACTTTCAGGTTGGTCTTATGGCTCACCAAAAAAATCACATAATCAAGCCACATTTTCACATAAACAGAAAAAAAATAATCAAGCATATGTCAGAATTATTAATAATTTTTTCAGGCACATTAAAAGTGTATTTTTATAATAAAAAAAAAATTAAAACCAAAACAGTAATTTTAAATAAAAAAGATATGATTCTTCTAATTTCAGGTGGGCATGGATTTAAGGTACTTAAAAAATTAGAAATGCTTGAGATTAAACAGGGGCCTTTTATTGGTGAAAAAGATAAAATTAGATTGGAAAAACTTTGAATAAATTTTTACCTGTAAACAAACCCTTATTAACAAAAAAGGATATTAATTCAGTCACTAACACATTGAAAAGTGGGTGGATTTCATCTGAAGGACCAGAGGTAAAAAAATTTGAAAAAAATTTTTCAAAATTTATTGGTCATAAATATTCTGTTGCAGTATCTAGTGGAACTGCAGCACTTGATATAGCCGTAAAATCCTTAAACTTAAAAAAAAATGATGAAGTTATAATTCCTAATTTTACAATTATATCAAATGCGCTTGCTGCTATAAAGTTGGGATTAAAGATTAAATTAGTCGATTGTGATTTAAAAAACTGGAATATGAACATCGAAAGTATAGAAAAGGCAATTTCAAATAAAACTAAAGCCATTATAGCAACTCATATTTACAATTTTCCTTTGAGAATAGATTTATTAAAAAAAATTTGTAAAAAAAGAAAAATTTTTATAATTGAAGATGCAGCTGAGTCTTTGGGACAAAAAATTTATAATAAAAATTGTGGAAGCTTTGGAGATATTAGTACTTTCAGCTTTTATGCAAATAAACAAATAACCACTGGAGAAGGTGGAATGATAACAACTAATAACAAAAAAATTTATAATAAAATGATAAGTTTAAGAAATCTATCTTTTGGAAAAAAAAATAGGTTCCATCATGATGATATTGGTTGGAATTATAGAATGACAAATATACAGGCAACTCTTGGTAATAGTCAGCTGAGCAGAATAAATGATATCGTAAAAATGAGACACGCAGTTGGATTGCGGTATTATAAAAATTTATCTAAAAATAATAATATATTCATCCCAGAGCCTAAAAATAAATTTGCAAAAAATATTTATTGGGTTATCGCAATTTTGATTACAAACAAAAAAATAAATCTAGATGCAATTAAAGTTATGAATAAACTTAAAAAATTGGGCATAGGCACCAGGCCTTTCTTTTGGCCTATGGATAAACAAAAAATTTTAAAAAAATTTATTGTAAAAACACCTAATAAATTTTTAAATTCAGAGTATATTTCAAAATATGGTTTCTATCTTCCATCAAGTCTTTCTCTAAAAAAACCTGAAATAGATTGGATATGCAAAAAAGTTAATCTTATTATTAAATAAGAATTTTTATTCAATATATTTTTTATGAAACTTAATTAGTGGGTTATCTTGGAACAATCTAATACTTCCTAAATTAAAAAATCTTTTAGTGGTATTATAAATAATTTTATATCCAGTATTTGTTGCAATATCAGCAACTATTACAGTTTTTGGATTCCAACCAAATGCAAAAATAAAAAAAATTAAACCTATAATAAATTTCTTTTTTATAATTTTATTAAATTTCTTATCTCTCCATTATTAGTTATAAGGAGGTTTTTAAGTAGATAAAAATACAGTAGGATAGAAAAAGTATAAGTTATATTTATCCATCTTCCCCAATCGTATCCAAACATAAACAATAACAATGAAGGAGAATATAATAAAAAAAATAAAGTACCCAATCTAAAATTTTTAGTAATAAAGTTATTTTTTTCCTTAAATTCGTTTTTAAAAATCAAAATATTTAAAGGTAAAAACCCAACAATAAAAATCATTATATATCGAAAGTAGTTAACAAACGTTGCTTTATCGTGAATCCACAAAGTATCAAAATGTATTGTACTTGAGGTTAGCATCACTGCAGACATATAACATTTTTCACCAAATTCATTTATGTTGTATTTGCACATTATGTCATGTCCTTCGATGCTCAATGGCGTAATAAAAATATATATAAATGTTAGAATAGAAGGCAAAAAAATTAATAGTAACTTATGAAATGATTCTTTGAAAGTTTTAAGATCATTTTTAAAAATTAAAACTACAGCTATAAATGGAAAAAATAATACGAACTGTTCCCAGAGCAAACAAACTAAAGGAGCAATAAAAAAAACTAGATTATTAATTATTGATTTATGAAATTTTTGAGCACTAAAGAAAAGAAATGAGATAAAAAAAAGAAATAATAGCGCTTCCTTTCTACCTAATGCTTCTAATTCTGCAACTGGGTAAAGTAAAAAGATCGGTGTATATAAAGCAAATAATTGTATTAAATTTAACTTTAAGTCTTTTATATAATTATAGACTAATACCAAATATAATGTGTGTGTTATTAATTGTACAATCAAAATAGACTGCCTTAAGGTAATTTCAAATAATTTTGAAAAAAAAATTACAACCTC
>JAOIRP010000046.1 GCA_028221385.1 Candidatus Pelagibacter sp. | reverse complement strand
TTCTAAATCTGATGGGAAACGTCTTTATGAAAAAATGTGAAGATGTATTTGAAGCCACCGAACAATTTTTAAAAAATAATAAATTAAAAGAAGACTATGATTTTCTAATAGTTGATTTTCATGGAGAAATTACAAGTGAAAAAAATGCCATAGGACATATTTTTGATGGTAAGGCAACACTAGTTGTTGGTACCCATACTCACATCCCAACTAATGATGCTAGAGTTCTAAAAGGAGGTACAGCCTATCAAACTGATGCGGGCATGTGTGGTGATTATGACTCTGTAATTGGCATGAATAAAGATAATTCTGTTAACAGATTTTTAAAAAAAGATTCAATCAAACACTTTCCAGCAACAGGACAAGCTAGTTTATGTGGTGTGATTGTTGATTGTGATATAGAAACAGGATTAGCAAAAAATATTGAAAATTTTATTTATGGAGGAGAATTAAAAAACTCTAATTAATCGATATGTCAGGTCATTCAAAGTGGGCAAGTATAAAACATTCAAAGGGAAAGGCTGATAAGCAAAGGTCAAAAATATTTTCTAAATTATCTAAAGAAATAAGTGTTGCAGCAAAATTAGGTGATAAGGATCCAGATATGAATCCAAGACTCAGATCTGCAATTCAAGCTGCAAGATCAGCGAATATGCCTAAAGATAATATTGAAAGAGCAATTGATAAATCTTCTATAAATACAGAGTCTAATTTTGAAAATTTAAGATATGAGGGGTTTGGCCCTGATAAAATAGCAGTGATAGTTGAGACATTGACTGATAATAAAAATAGAACTGCATCAAATATTAGAACCATCTTTCAAAAAAGTGGTGGAAATTTAGGAACCCAAGGGTCCGCATCACACAACTTTAATCAATTAGGGATTATTAAAATTGATAAAGAAGAGATATCTGATGAGCAAATTTTTGAGCTTGCAATAGACTCTGGGGCAGATGAATGTATTTCTCATAATGACCATCACGAAGTTCAGTGTTCTATTAATGAAATTTACAATGTAAAAAAAAAGTTGGAAAAAATAATAGCTAATTTTATCTCAACTGAAATAGAGTGGGTACCTCTAAATAGTGTCAATGTAGAAAAAGAGAGACAAGATGGTGCAATTAGTTTTTTAGAGACTCTGGAAGATGATGAAGATGTTCAAAGTGTTTATTCAAATGTAAACTTTGTAAATAACTAATGCTTATAATTGGTATAGATCCAGGAATAACAGGATCCATTTGTTTTTTTAAAGATGGCAAAATACTCGATGTTGTTGAGATGCCGAATATGGCAGAAGGTAAAAAAAATAAAAAACAAGTTAATGGAGCACAAATTTTTTATGAAATCTCATTAAGAATAAAAGATATAAAAAAAGATGAAATTAAAGTAATTATTGAACAAGTTTCTGCAATGCCTGGCCAAGGAGTAACTAGTATGTTTAATTTTGGCCAATCATTTGGAATTTTAAAGGGTATTTGTTCTGCAATGCAACTACCTATGTATTTTGTAAGACCTGCAAAGTGGAAAAAATATTTTAATCTTATTAATTCTGAAAAAGATGCAAGTAGAACTAAAGCAATTGAGATATTTCCATATTTTGCATCCCAATTATCAAGAAAAAAGGACTCTAATAAAGCTGATGCAATATTAATTGCCAGTTTTTTTCATGAAACCTATAAATTAGAGGAATAAATTAAGTTTAATTAGGTCAAATTCATGACACATTTAAGTGTGAAATCTTAATTATGGAAGCCGATATTACATCTCAAGCAGCAGGACTTGCATCGAACACTGATTTTTCTCTTTTAAGTCTCTTTTTGAGAGCTGACTTTATTGTTAAAAGTGTAATCCTGATGTTGATCGGCTGTTCAATTTATTCATGGGCAATTATAATTGAGAAATTTAAATTATTTAAAAAAATTAATTTGGAAGCTGAAGAATTTGAAGCAAAGTTTTGGAAATCTAAATCAGCTGAAACTTTTTATAATAGTTTGCCAGCTAATTTAGACAATCCAATGGCATCACTATTTAAAGATTCCATGCAAACCTTGCTAAAATCTAAAAGTAAATCTAATCTAAATGAAAGATTGAGTGGCATGCTTGAAATTAATATTGAAAAACAAATGGTTAAAATAGATAAAGGATTTACCTTTTTAGCAACTGTAGGTTCTACTGCTCCATTTATAGGATTATTTGGAACTGTGTGGGGTATAATGAATTCTTTTCAATCTATTGCAATTTCAAGAAATACTAGTTTAGCAATTGTTGCGCCAGGTATTGCAGAGGCTTTATTTGCAACAGCTTTAGGATTACTAGCAGCAATACCAGCAGTAGTTGCCTATAATAAATTTAATAGTGACTCTAAAAAATATACTCAGAAATTAGAAAACTTTTCTAAACGATTTTTATCAATAATTTAATCATGGCTTTCAAACTCAATCGTTCATCAAAAGAACCCATGAGTGAAATTAACGTAACTCCATTTGTTGATGTAATGTTGGTACTATTGATTATATTTATGGTAACAGCGCCATTATTAACTGTTGGAGTTCAGGTTGATTTACCAGAAAGTTCAGCTGACTCTTTACCTGAGGAACTAGAACCTTTGACTTTATCAATTAATTCAAAAGGTGAAATTTTTATACAAGAATCTAAAGTCGAATATGACAAAATAATTGCAAAAATTTTAGCTGTTTCAAAAAATAGAACCGATACAAGAATTTATGTGCGTGGTGATAAATCTATAAATTATGGAAGAGTTTTAGAAATAATGGGAATGCTTTCTGGATCTGGATTTACAAAAGTAGCATTAATTTCAGAGCCATATAAGGAAAGGTAAAAAGTGAACAGAAATATTGCTATTTCTTTTGGACTTCATACTTTGTTGGTTATAGTCACAGCATTGAGTTTGCCATTTTTATCAAAAAAACCAATTGATTTACCTCCAATAGTATCAATGGAATTAATTCAAATTACTGATAAGACTAATATTCCATTTGCCCCAAAAGCAAAAAAAATAATCGAGGAGGTTAAAGAGAAAGAAAAAAAACTAGTTTCTGAACAAGCCCCACCTAAAGAAGTGAAGAAATTAAAACCTGACTCAGTGCCATTACCAGATGAAAACTTAGAAAAAATTAAAAAAATTAAAAAAGATAAACAAAACCCGGAAAAAAAGGACGACGAAATAAAGCAAGCCTCAGAATTTGAACAGGATAGTTTATTTGACCCAAACAGTATTGCTGCATTAATTGATAAATCAAAAGAAGAGAGTGCTGAAACTACAAAAAAACTTGATAAAGTTACTCAAGACCAAGATAAAAATCTTGATAATAAAGGCCTTTCTTTAAATGAAGAGGATGCTTTAAAAGCCCAAATTTTTGGATGCTGGAGTATTCCACTAGGATTACCCTACAACGAAGA
>JAOIRP010000043.1 GCA_028221385.1 Candidatus Pelagibacter sp. | reverse complement strand
TTGGTAGAGCAATTCCCTTTTAAGGAATGGGTCGATGGTTCGAGTCCATCAGGGCTCACCAAATTATTTAACTAATTGAAACGGGTGGATAATCAAGAATTACTGAATTTTCCCATTCTTTCAAATTTTTTATACGATTAGTAGAAGAGGGGTGAGTGCTCATAAATTGAGGTGGCTCATTACCTTTGTTTGCTTTTTTCATTCGTTTCCAAAGTTCTTTCGTTTCTCTAATATCATACCCTGACAACGATGAGAAAATCATACCTAAATAATCTGCTTCTGTTTCCTGTTTTCTTGTAAATGGATTCATAATTCCTATTTGAGATAAAAGCCCAACAGTATTCATACCAGTTACTCTGTTAACCTGTGAAAGTTTACCTCCTGTAAAGATATCAATTAGTTGTGATCCTGTGTTAAGAAGAACTGATCTACTAGCTCTTTCAACAGAGTGTTTGGCAACCGCGTGAGCAATCTCATGACCCATGACTGCAGCTAAACCACTCTTATTTTTTGTTACATCTAAAATTCCCGTATAAACAGCAATTTTCCCTCCAGGCATACACCAGGCGTTTCTTAACTTATCATTCTCAATTAAAATGTATTCCCAACTAAAATTTTTTGTGGGATCTTGTAAATTAGATTTTTCAAAGTACATTGAAATTGCATCCTCCATTTTACTACCAATATTTTTGATTTGATCGAGCGTTTTTGTATCTTTGCTCATTTTTTCTTTTTCTTTTACTTTTTCGTAAATTTGAGCTGCTTGGGCATTTAATTTAGCCTCTGGAATAATTTTAAGTTGTCTTCTATCTGTTATAGGAGCTGTAGAACAAGCATTCATTACAAATCCACAACAGCCACAACCAACATAATTTAGAAATTTTCTTCTATTCATTTAATAAAAATTTTGTTAAATATAAATACTAATATTTATGAATTTAAACAATAAAATTTTAGGTTTTCTTTTTTTAATTGCGGTTTCTTTTGTAATATATTCAAGCTATAATTAAAAATTTACATGGCAAAAAAAAAATCTTTAGCTCTAAAACTCAGAAACTATTTTATTACAGGTATAGTGGTGCTAATCCCAATTGGTTTCACGTTATACTTGAGCAGATTTTTAATTAATGTTTCAACTAAACTAGTTCCAGCTGGATTAAATCCTAATAATTATATTCCTTACGCTATCCCTGGAATTGAGATACTTTTGACTATAATTTTTATCACAATAGTTGGAGGCTTGTCTTTATCATTCTTAGGTAAAAAAGTTTTACAGATTGTTGATAACTTATTCAAACGTATACCCATTTTGAGAACTATATATTCAGCGGTAGTTCAAATGACAGACTCTTTTAGAAATCAAGAAGGATCAAAAAAAAGTGTAGTCTTAGTTGAATACCCAAGAAAAGGTTCGTGGGCTGTTGGATTTGCTACAAAGGAAAATAAAGGTGAACTAAAAGATAAGACCAATAAAGAATTGATCAATGTTTTTGTCCCAACCACACCTAATCCTACTAGTGGTTTTTTATTAATGTTTCCTAAAGAGGATGTTATTTATCTGGATATGGGCTTTGAGGAAGCATCTAAATTTATTGTCTCTGCTGGAACATCTAATCCTAAAAGTTAAACTATATCATTAATTATATCAGCTTGATCATATAGTTTTAGTAAAGTTTTATATTTATTAATACTTAAATTATCTCTTTCTATTTTTTTTATTTCGATTTCAGCCAATTTAAAAAGATCTTCGTTGTGAATTGGGTCTGCTAATCTAAAATTTTTCAAACCACTTTGTTTAAAACCAAGTATATCTCCAAATCCACGTAACTTCATATCTTCTGCAGAAATATCAAAACCATCATTTGAGTTTTTTAATATATTAATTCTTTTTTTTGCATTTTCAGTTAAATTGGACTTAAACATTAAAATACAAGATGCTTGCTTATTACCTCTACCCACACGTCCCCTTAGTTGATGCAATTGAGATAAACCAAACTTATTTGAATTTTCTATAATAATCACATTAGCATTAGGGAAATCTATCCCAACTTCAATTATTGTAGTTGAAACTAATATTGAGAATTTTTTCTCTAAAAATTTATTTAATATCCTCTCTTTTTCATCATTTTCAATTTTCCCATGCAACAATGCTACTTTATTAGGAAATATTTTATTGAGATATTCAAATTTTTTAACAGCAGACTCGTGATCTAATTTTTTTGACTCCTCAATTAAAGGACAAACCCAAAAAATTTGGTTTCCTTCAAAAATTTCTTTTTTAACAAAATTAATTACATCTTCAATCTTACTCTCAAGTTTGCTATATGTTTTGACTTCTTTACGGTTATTTGGTTTTTCCCTAATGATTGATACATCCATATCACCATATATAGACATGGTTAGAGTACGAGGTATGGGTGTTGCTGACATTAATAGAACATCACAGTTTTTTCCACCCTTATCAGATAAAAGTTTTCTTTGTCTTACCCCAAATTTATGTTGCTCATCAATTATTATAAATCCAAGATTAGAAAAAATTATTTTTTTTTGAAAAATAGCATGTGTACTAAACACCATGTCGATTTTTCTAGTTTTTAATTTTTCAGTAATATCTTTTTTTATTTTGTTTTCACTTTTACTAGATAGTAATGCAAGATTAATTTGAGTGGGGAAAATTTTTTTTGCTAATACAAAATGTTGTCGAGCAAGAATTTCAGTTGGCGCCATTAGAGCAACTTGATATCCAGAATTAATTACATTTAAAGCAGAGATTAATGAAACAATTGTTTTCCCACTCCCAACATCACCCTGCAGAAGTCGAAACATTTTGCTCTTTGAAGCAAGATCTTTGTTTATCTCTATTAAAGATTTTTTTTGATCATTAGTAAGTACAAAATTTAATTTTTTTATAATTTCGTTAGAGCTTTTCAAATTAAATTTTTTTTTATCTTTCTTTATTTTCTTAATTTTTTTTCTTATTTCTGAGTTAACCAAAAATGATGCTAAAATTTCATCATAGGCAAGTCTTTTATAAAATTTAGCTCTAAAATTTCCTATATTATCAGGATCGTGTAATTTAATTATTGCATCATTCCATTTCTCATTATCAAAAAAGTGAAAGTATTTCTTTTTCATGCCACTCCTTAAGTTCAGGTAAATTTCTTAAAATTTGTGTAATAATCTTATTATATATTTTTTCACTAATTCCTTCCGTTAGTGAATATTTATTATGTTTTGACTCAATTATGGAGCTATCTTTAGAAATATATGTTGGATTTGTTATTTGATACTTATCTCTAAATAAATTAATTTTACCACTTATTGCTACTTCTTCATTCAATGGTAATATTTTTCTAATATATCCGTCATTGCTATTAAAAAAAATACAATCAATTTTTCCTGTTTCATCATGGCAAGTAACTTTTTTTGGTAAATTTCTTATTCTTGGGAATTGATATTTTATAGGAACAACCTTTATTGTTTGTATTTTTCCTATTTGAAGATCTTCAATTTTGCTCGTCAAACTTCTATCTGTGTGTGATTTTGGTAACTTCCACAATAAATCAAAAATATTATTAACTTTTTTTTT
>JAOIRP010000044.1 GCA_028221385.1 Candidatus Pelagibacter sp. | reverse complement strand
ATTGTTTTTTTTATTAGTTTTTTATTTCCAGTTTTACAAATGCTTTATTGGACGATCATTTTTCCAAAACATTTAGTTGACTTAAATTTAATAGAATTGTTTTCAAATACTATTTTATTGGTATTTTTATCAAGTATTTTATTAATTTCTTTGGCTTTTATTTCAAATTATGGAAATAGAGTCTCTAGAAGTAAGTTTCTTGAAGTTTTGACTACTTTTTCTATATCTGGTTATGCAATACCAGGAATAATATTAGCTGTGGCTTTCATTAGTTTTGTATCTTGGTTTGACAATAATATTATTAATTTTTTTGGACTTAAAACAATTAAGTCAATCTTTATAGGTTCTATCGTAGGATTAGTTATAGTTTATTTTATTAGATTTTATTCCTTAGCAAGTAATGGGCTTAAATCTGGTTATTTAAAAATAAATTATTCGATTGATGAAAGTGCTTATTTACTTGGTTATTCTAAATTTAAAACTTTTAAAAACATTCATATACCTTACCTAAAAAATTCAATGCTTTTAATTGGAATTCTATTATCTATTGAAATTATCAAGGAACTTCCCATCACTCTAATAATGAGACCTTTTAATTTTGAGACATTTGCTACAACAGCGTACGTTTTTGCCTCTCAAGATTTACTTGAGGCGGCTGCTGCACCCTCATTATTTCTTGTACTTATTGCAAGTTTCTTTATTTTGATTACATCTAAATATATTCTTAAAGATTAAAATATGACTAAAAATTTTCTAGAAATTAACAACGTAACTTTTAAGGCAAGCGAAAAAAATAAAGTTAACAATGTTTCTTTAAATATAGAAAATGAAGGTGATATAATTTGTTTATTAGGACCATCTGGAATTGGCAAAACTACTATTTTAAGAACTATTGCTGGTCTAGAAAAAATTGACTCAGGTTCAATTGTTTTAAAGGATCAAGTGTTGTCCTCAAAAGAGACACATATCGAACCTGAAAATAGAAATATATCAATGGCCTTTCAAGATAACTCTCTATTTCCTCATTATAACATTTTGGAAAATATTAAATTTGGTGCTGAAAGAAACAAAAAGAAAAAAGGTATAGAGATTGATGATTTAATTAAATTTCTTCATATTGATCATGTTATAGATAAATTTCCACATCAAATCAGTTCTGGTGAAGCCCAAAGAGCTTCGTTAGCACGATCTTTATTATCTAATCCTGATTTGTTGCTATTAGATGAACCACTATCAAATGTGGATCAAAGTTTTAAAGAAGAGATCCAAGTTAAATTAAAACAAATATTAAAAGACCAAAAGATAACAACAATAATAGTTACGCATGACTCTTATGAGGCATTTTATCTTGGAACTAAATGTGGAATAATTTTAGATGGTCATTTGAAGCAATATGATGACCCATATAACGTTTATCATTTTCCAAATTCAATAGAAGTTGTGAATTTTCTTAATAGAGGAATTCTAATACCAGCTAAAGTTACGGGAGAAAATAGTTTAGAAAGTAATGATTTAGGAACCATAACTGGAAACTTCATAAAACATTACCCAAAAGGATCTGAGGTAAAATTGTTATTACAACCAGAAGATTTAGAGCATGATGATAAGAGCAATCTTAAATTAGAAGTAGTAGATAGGAAGTTTAGAGGTACAAACTTTATTTATACTTTAAAGACAGAAAGCAGTAAATTAATACCTGTATTTGTTCACTCTCACCATATTCATCAACATGAAGTTGATGAAAAATTTGGTATAAAAAGACCTATTCATATTGATCATATAGTTTGTTTCTAATACAAAACTGCATTTAGAAATGAATAATAAACTAAAAACTTTAGCCAAAGGAATAGTTGATGTAAGTCCTTTGATGATACCAGTATTCCCCTTTGGAATTATCTATGGCGTCATTGGAATGGAATTAGGAATTGGCCCTTACATGACGCTTGGACTTTCAATTATAATATTTGGTGGAGCTTCACAAATAGTTTTATTACAACTATTTTCTGGTGGAGCGTCATCATTAGTAATTTTTAGCTCTGTGGGAGCTGTAAATTCAAGACACTTACTTTATGGCGCAGTTTTATCTGAACACCTATCTACTTTAAAACTTACTTGGAAAATTATTTTATCTTATGTCATGGTTGATCAAGCCTTTGCTGTCTCAAACACATATTTCAAAAATAATCGTAAAAATGAAAATAAACATTTTCATTTATTGGGAGCAGGTTTTACTTGTTGGACTATTTGGCAAATATCAACAATTCTAGGTATAGTTTTAGGTTCTGTTGTTCCTGAGGAATTAGGATTAAGTTTTACTATTTCATTAACATTTTTAGCTTTATTGATTAATGATTTTAGAAAATTTAAAAATATTATTGTTATGTCGGTGTCTGGAATAGTTGCCACTATTGGTTTCAACTCAATTCCTTTTAAGGCGTATATAATTGTTGCCGCTCTATCAGCATTAGCTGTAGCTGCATTATTAACTCTAATGAACTCAAAGGAAAAATAATGCATTGGTCCCTTATAGTTTACTGTGGAGTAATTACCTTTTTAACTAGATTTTCTATGATTTTTTTACTTAAAAAAGATATTTTTAATAATAAAACTAAGAAAATACTTTCTTATGTTCCGGCTGCGATTTTTCCAGCGATAATTTTTCCACCAATATTCTTAGATAACTCAGGCTCTTTAGATTTAGAAAATAACCCAAAAATATGGGCAGCAGTAATTGCAATATTTGTTGGTTATTTTAGCAAAAATATCATTGCGACAATTTTTGCTGGATTAATCTCTTACTGGTTTTTAATATTTGTTATATAAAACACTTATGAAAAAAATTTTATTATTTCTTTTTTGTATATTTGCATTTAGTGCTAATGCAGATGAAAAAAAAACAACTTTTACTAAAGAGTTGTTTGATAAAGCACAATTAGATGGAAAAGTTGTAGTAGTAAGTTCTTGGATTAAGTATTGTTCATCTTGTGCTGGTCAAATGAAAATTTTGAATAAAGCTAAAAATGAAGGTGAATTATCAGATATTAAATTTGATAATATTGAGTATTTTTCATTTGAAGTAACAAATAAGGAAATAGCTAATTTACTAAATGTGCAGTATCAAACCACACTATTAATTTTCAAAGACAATAAAGAAATTTATAGAAGCGTTGGTGAAACAACTAAAAACTTAATTTACGAAGCTATAAAATCTTCAATTTAAATCTAAGCCCCTAGTTTAATATTTCTAGCAACATTGACATTCATCATTTTCGGCTCTGGAAGATTAAGGTTATTCATTATTTCCGCATATTCATTTTCACTGCTAACTTGTAATCTAGGATTAAATTTTTTTTCTTTTCCTATAGAGCTAACTTTTTCACCATTATAATCATGAGCAGGATATAAAAGAGTTTTTTCTGGTAGTTTTAACAGTTTATTAAAAATCGAGTTGTATGCATCTTTAGCACTGCCGTTTTGAAAATCTGTTCTA
>JAOIRP010000042.1 GCA_028221385.1 Candidatus Pelagibacter sp. | reverse complement strand
AAGAAATGAATAATTATGTTTTGCTGTCAGTTTCAACACGATTCATAAGAGATTGGATCACCTCAAGATATTTAGATCAAATATTAAAAATAGTTAAAATATATAAAAAAGATTTAAGTAGAATAGAATTTAAAATTATTGAAAAAACAACTCAAGATCAAGATTCTGATAATAAAAATGATGTGGCTAACAATCAAAATGTATCATTTATAAAAGATACCTATCTACAATATAACAGAATAGATCCAAATAAAAGATTTGATAACTTTATTACAGGCTCAAGTAACAAGCTGGCTTATGAAGCAACATTGAAAGTTTCAGATAATATTTCTCACTATAATCCACTTTATATTTATGGTGGTGTTGGTATGGGCAAGACTCATTTATTAAACTCTATTGGACTATCACTAAAGGAAAAAAATAAAGTAATGTTTATTTCGGCAGAAAGATTTATGTATCAGTTTGTTAAATCCATTAAATCAAATGAAATGGTTAAGTTTAAAGAGTATTTTAGAAATACAGATATCTTGATAATCGATGATATTCAATTCATGAATGGTAAAGAGGCCATGCAAGAAGAGTTTTTTCACACATTTAATGCTCTATTGGAGAAAGGTTCACAAATTGTAATTTCAGCAGATAGGGCACCAAATAAGTTAGCAAGAATACAAGATAGAATTAAATCAAGGTTTGCAGGGGGCTTAGTAGTGGATATACAAAAACCTGATTATGAACTTAGAAAAAAAATAGTTGAACAAAAAACAAAAGAATTAAATAATTTTTACTCAAATCAAATAAATATTTCAGAGGAGATACAAAAATTTATAAGCACAGAAATAACAACAAGTATTAGAGAGTTAGTTGGAGCTATTAATCGAGTTGTTTCATTTTCTAGGATATATAATAAAGTCCCAAATTTATCAGAAATCAAGGTTGTGCTAAAAGACCTATTAAATATTTCGGATAATAAAGTTACAATAGATTCAATACAGTCGATTGTATGCAAATTTTTTAAGATTAGTAAAAATGAGATGCTTTCATCAAGAAGATCTAGATATCTTGTACGCCCAAGACAAACGGCAATATATTTAACAAAAATTCTAACTTCCAAATCTCTACCAGAAATAGGTAGAGAATTTTCTAATAGAGATCATACAACAATTATTCATTCAGTTAAAACGATTGAAAAATTAATGGAAAAAGATGAAGAAATGACAAATAATGTTAATAAATTAAAAAATCAAATATTGTACAACAAAGAAAATGAAATTTAGCGTTAATCAGCAAGATTTACAACAAGCATTAAATTATTGTCAGGGTGTAATAGAAAAAAGAAGCACATTGCCGATATTATCAAATATTTTGTTGGATGTTAAAAACTCAAATTTAACAATTACAGCTACAGACTTGGATTTGATATTTATTCATCAGATAGAAAATGTAGAAGTTATTGAGGAAGGAAGCACAACTACAGTCTCATCAACTATGTACGATATAATAAGAAAGCTTTCAGCTGGAAAAAAAATAAATCTATCATTAACAGAAAATAAACTAAAGGTTGAGTCAGAAAAATCACTTTTCAATTTGAACTGCATGAGTGCAGCAGAATTTCCATTAACAGATGAAAATTTTAACCAAAATGAATTTTCTATAAAATCAAAACACTTTCTTAAATTATTGAATAAATGTAAGTTCTCAGTTTCAAATGATGAAACAAGACATTATTTGAGTGGAATATTTTTTCATCAAACACAGGTTGAAGATAAAAACTTTTTAACCGCAGCAGCAACAGACAGTCACAGAATGTCTATATCAAAAATAAAATTAGAAAACAAAGTAGAATTTGAACCGATTATACTTCCTAAAAAGACAATATTTCAATTGTGCTCTTTATTAGAAAACTATGATGGTGATGTAAAAATATCAAATATTAAATCTAAAATTAAATTTGAGATTAATAATAGTATTTTAATATCAAAATTAATTGATGGGAAATTTCCAAATTATATTCAGGTTATTCCTAAAAATAATCAAAAAAAATTAGAAATAGACCTTAAATTATTTTTGGACTCCGTAGATAGAGTTGCATCAGTTTCGCTTGATAAAAAAGATGGTGTAAAATTTTATATGTCTAAGGATCTTTTAAAATTGTCTGTTAATAATACCAATAGTGGAGATGGAAAAGAAAGTTTAAACGTTAAATTTGACCATGATTTAGAAATTAGTTTTAATTCTAGATATCTAATAGATGTTGCTTCTCAACTTGATGGTGAAAAAATAGAAATATTTTTCAACGATACAGGGTCTCCAGCTTTAATTAAAGACCCAAGTGATTTTGATAGCATTTTTGTTGTAATGCCAATGAAGGGCTAGTTTAAAGCATCAAGCTCAGAATAAATAGATTGCTCTAATTGTTTTAAAAAATTTTCCTTTTCTAATCCGGGCTCGATTGGCTTTAAAATAGAAATAGTTATGGTTTTATTAATTGTTTTAGATCCATATTTAGGCCAAGTATTTCCTGAATTAATAGCTATTGGCTGGCATGAAATTCCTAATTCTTCGTAAATTCTACTAGAGCCTTTTTTAAAAGGTGGCCTCTCACTAGGAGCTAACCTTGTTCCTTGTGGAAAAATTATTAAAGGTCTGTCTGATAAATTTATTTGTTTTATAATACCATCAAAAAATCCTAAATTTTCTTTTGATATTTTATTTCTTTTTATTGATATTGAACCTATTTTTTTTAGGTACCAACCAAATATTGGAATCATCAATAATTCTTTTTTTAGAATAAAAACGGGGCCTTCAAAAATAGTCTGTAAAAAAAAGGTTTCAAACATTGATTGATGTGAGGCAGCTATGAAAAATTTTTTATTTTTGATGATATTTTCTTTACCTTTAATGACTATTTTTGTTGATAGAAAAATTTTTAAACAAAAAGATGTCCAATACCCCATAATTTTTCCTCCAAATAAAACAATTTTTTTAGGTAGAAAAAGTGCAGGTAAAAAAAATATAGAAATAACGACTATTCCAATGAAAAAAAATATAGAAAATAAAGAGTTTCTTATCATTCTAATAAAAAACTAAATTAAGTTTTTTAGTTTTTGTCTTTTCCCAATTATGTTAATTTTTGATCCCTTGATCAATACTTCTGTTGGTTTAGGTCTTACATTATAATTTGAGCTAAGTGAAATTCCATAAGCTCCAACATCACACATTACAATAAGGTCTTTTTCTTTAAGTTTTTGAAATTTTTTTATTGTTGTAAATTTATCAGTACTTTCACAAATTGGACCAACAAACTCATAAATTTTGTTAGATATTTGTCTATTTTTTATTGCAGGAACTGTCATATGGTTCACACCATATAGTGCTGGCCTCATTAAATCATTCATAGCCGCATCTAGAATGATAAAACTTTTTTTGATACTTTCTTTAATATAAATTACTTTTGAAATTAAATATCCTGTATTTCCAATTATTGATCTACCAGGCTCAAATATTATTTTTGTATTATTTTTTTTTAAGAATTTTTTTATGGCAACATTATATTTTTTATAGTTGAGCTTTTTATCATCTTTTTTGTAAGATATTCCCATTCCTCCTCCAAGATCAATAAATTCAAAAATATAGTCAGT
>JAOIRP010000041.1 GCA_028221385.1 Candidatus Pelagibacter sp. | reverse complement strand
GTCTTTTAAATGGATCAATCTTATTAAGAGCATTTCAATTGATAAATGCTGATTAGACACAATTTCAAGTTCACTTAATGATTTTACACAAAACTGCCAAAATAAAATTAAAATTTCATTTTTGACATTTTGAGAAATTTCTTTAATTTTATCAAATTCATCATCATTCAATTCAAAATTTGTACTATCCATGCTTAAAGAATTTGCATTTTTAAAATAGTATAAAATTTCAAGAAAATCATTTAGAAAAACTTTGGGTTCAACTCCTTGATTGTAAATTTCTCTATAAATACTTAAGACTTCTTTTTCATTTCCTTTCAATATAAATTCAAATAAACTAATTAATTGTGATTTATCGAAGTAACCAAATATTTTTTGTGCTGACTTCAGATCCAACTCCTTATCTTTGCTTAAAGTAAGTAATGCTCTATCCAATAAAGAAAGTGCATCCCTAACAGAACCTTCTGAAATTTTAACTATTAATTTAAGAGCTTCATCTGATACATTTCCATTTTCTTTATCTTTAATCTTTTTAATAAAATCGAATAACTCTAAAGATTTAATTCTTGATAAATCAAATCTTTGACAACGTGATACTACTGTAATTGGAATTTTTTTGATTTCTGTAGTTGCAAAAATAAATTTTAAATATTCTGGTGGTTCTTCCAAAGTTTTTAATAATGCATTAAATGCTTGCTTACTAAGCATATGAACTTCATCAATTATAAATATTTTGTACTTTGCTGTAGTGGGTCCATACCTTGAAAACTCTATCAAATCTCTAACATCATCAACACCTGTTTTGCTTGCTGCATCCATTTCTAAAACATCAATATGATTTGAATTGGAAATAGATTTACAATTTTCACATAAATCTTCTTTGCAGATTTTACCTGCCCCATTTGAACAATTTAAAGATTTAGCAACTATTCTTGCGATTGTCGTTTTGCCTATTCCTCTAATCCCTGTAAAAAGATAAGCATTAGGCACTTTATTTGCTTCGATTGAATTTAAAATTGTTTCAGCAACAACATTTTGACCAATTAAGTCTGCAAATGTTTGCGGTCTATATTTTAATGCTAAAACTTTTGTATTTTTATTCATTTTAAAAAGGAGACTAGAACCTGAAAAACTGTCTCTACGACTGCTTCTGTTAAGATCTGGTCGGGTTCAAGCAGCTTTCACCTCTAGCCTCCAGAAAACTATTATAACAGTAATGTTTTCTATTCTACAAGAAAAGTTTCTTATTTATTTTGTCTAAACTTATCAGCTTCAAAAACACCTAGTACGTGAAAATCTTGACAATGAAGTCCTAATTCTTCAAGAGATTTTTGAACTTTGGGATCTTCTATATGGCCATCTAAATCACATAGAAAAAAATATGTTTCAAAAGAATTTTGTTCTGGATAACTCTGCAGCTTTGTAAGATTAACCCCATTAATAGCAAAGCCACCTAAAGACTGGTAAAGTGCAGCCGGCTTACTTTTTAATTTAAACAAAAAAGAAGTTATATATTTCTTTTTTTCAAAATTGGGTTGAAAAACTTCCTTTCCCATCATTAAAAATCGAGTTGTATTACCACTTTCATTTTCAATATTAGGTGCAAGTATTTTTAGATTATAAATTTTTGCACTCAGTGATGAGGCAATCGCTGCCTCACTTTTAATTTTATTTTTTGAAATGGCCTCTGCAGATCCTGCAGTGTCAGCTCTTATATGTTCAACAAAATTATTCTTCTTAATAAAATTTGAACATTGTGATAACCCTTGCGAATGTGAAAAAACATCTTTGATATCACTTAGTTCGCTTTCAGGCTGTCCTAATAAGTTGTGTTCAATTTTTTGAAAATGTTCTGAATATATGTTCAGTCTGTATTTAAAAATTAAATATTCAATTCCTATATTTCCTGTAATACGATTAGACTCTGGTACTATCATTCTTGAACTTTTATCTGATGAAGCTTTTAAGAAACACTCATCAAATGTTTTGCAAGGTATAATTTCTGCTTTGGGGTCAATTTCACTAGCTGCTAAATGAGAATAAGCTCCAAATGTTCCTTGAAAATAAATTTTTTTCATTTTATCTTTTATATTCCATAATTTTTTTTATAGCTAGGTAATCTTCTTCTGTATCAACACCAATAGATGAGGACTCAGCTAAAGCTACGCTAATCTTCAAGTCATTATCTAGTGCTCTAAGCTGTTCTAATTTATTTTGAATTTCATTTTTTGTTTGATTAAGTCTTACAAATTTTTCTAACACATTTACCTGATATATATATATGCCGATATGATGATAAATATTATTGTTTAGATTTGATAAATTCTCCCTACTAAAATTGATTGCTTTTGAAAAATTACCTATTTCTAAATTTTTTTCAGTCTGAACTTTTACAACATTTTTATCGATTAGCATTTGGTTATCCTTAATTTCTGCTGCCAGTGTTCCTATTTCAGAGTTATTTTTGACTGCTAAATTATTAAGATTTATTATATCTTTTTTATCTATATTCGGTTCATCTCCCTGTAAATTTAATATGTAATCAATGTTTTTTAAATCAAGTTTCTTATAGGCTTCATAAATTCTATCTGTTCCTGTTTTATGATTTTTATTTGTTAGAATTCCGTGTCCTCCATTTTTCTTTACATCTTCCAAAATTTCTTGATCTTCTGCAGCAACTACAACTTTACCAATCTTTGTTTCTTCTGCCTTTTTAAAAACATGAGATATAATAGATAAATCATTAATTTTTAAGAGAGGTTTTCCTGGCAATCTAGTAGCTGCCATTCTTGATGGGATTAATATTAGTGTATTTGTCATTATAAATTTATCCACTTTATGCGTCTAACAGACGCAAAAATTAAAATTAAAAATTAAGTAATTTTTAAATTATCATGTTATATGTCCAAAATAATATATTTAAAATGGATTCGTTTGAACTAAATAAAATAATTGCAGCAATCTTAATGGTTACACTACTTGTAATTGGTCTAGGAAAAATTACAGACTTGGTTTTTCATGTAAAAAAGCCTGAAAATCCCGGTTATAAAATAGAAGTAGAGGGTTCTTCTATTTCTTCTAGTGAGTCTCAAGCAACAAAGATTGTTGAAGAAATAGATATAGCAGCAATCATGGCTCAAGGTGACATTGCAAGTGGTGAAAAAATTTTTAAAAAATGTGTTGCTTGCCACTCAATAAATAGTGGTGGTGCCAATAAAATTGGGCCTGCACTATATAATGTTGTTGGAAGAAAAGTTGGTAGTGTTGCTGATTATAAATACTCTAAAGCTTTAGCCTCATATGATAAAGATTGGACATTTGAGGAATTAAATGGTTTTTTAAACAAACCTGCGTCCTATATAAAAGGTACCAAAATGTCTTATGCTGGTTTACGTAAAGAAAAAGATAGAGCTTCCATAATCAAATACCTGAATCAAAACAGCGACAGTCCCAAACCTTTACCTTAATTTACCAAAACAATATAATAAAATACTTTTTTGAACATGAACTCTGTTAAGAGCTTGTTGCCAAACCCGAGATTGTTTACCCAGAAATACTTTATCAGAAACCTCGGACCCTCTTGGAAGACAATGTAAAAAAATAGCATTCTTTTTGGCAAAACTCATTAATTTAGAGTTTATTTGAAAGTTTTTAAAATCTTTAATTTTTTTTAACTTATTTACTTTATCATTTA
>JAOIRP010000040.1 GCA_028221385.1 Candidatus Pelagibacter sp. | reverse complement strand
CTTATGTCCCCTACTAAATAAAATAATTTGAAGTGTTATGGCCAATATAAAAGAAATCCAATCAATAATATTTAATCCTAAAAGAAAAATTAAAAAAATATCCTGATCCAGTAATGAATTGTCTAAAGAAAAAATAGAAATTCGCATTAAATAACTAATGGCTTTGGACAAAAAATATGTTTGTACACCAAACATAAAAATACCCACTGAACCTCTTAATAATGAAAAATATTTAGCACCTCTAAAACCTAAAGATGTTCTTAGTAAAACAGGAAACGGAATGCCGTGTTTTTGAGATGGTCTCCCTATAAGATTAGCAAATATATAAACAAAAAATGAACCCAATAAACTTCCAGCTAGCACAACCAAGAAATTGAGTTCGTAGACAAGATAAAGTGAGGCAATAAGAGAAAAGGCTATAATGCTCTGTATATTAACTCCCCAAAAACAAAACAAATCTGTTGAGGTCCATTTTTTATCACTTGGATTAACAGAGACAATTTCCCAATTTGTTAAGTTGTTATTTGATTTTGATTGAATCACAAACTTATAATAAACTAATAAATTCTACTGTCCATACAGATAGCCAGGAAGCCATAAAGCAATTTGAGGGAATACTATAATTAAAATCAAACCAATAACTTGAATAACCATAAATTGCATCATTCCATAATAAATATCTTTGAGGTCCCACTCTGGAACTACCCCTTTTAAAAAATACGCAGATAAAGCCACAGGTGGAGAGAGCCACGCTGTCTGCAAGTTAACTGCCACTAAAATTGCAAACCAAGTTAGGTTAAAACCTAACGCCTCAACAAGTGGCAATATAATTGGAACTATAATCATTACTATTGGCACCCACTCTAATGGCCAACCTAAAAGAAAAATCATAGCCATTATCATTGCTAAAATTAAATATCTGTTCATTTCTAAACCAAGCAAGAATTCTGTTAATAACATTGGTGTACCTAATCTTGAAAATACTGCCCCAAAGAAATTTGAAGCAGCAACTAAAACCATTATCAAAGCAGAGATTTCTAAAGTTTTAACTAAAGCATCTTGTAATTTCCTAAAAGTTAACTTTCTATATGTTAGGGCTAAAACTAAAGAACCCATCGCTCCACAACCAGCAGCTTCTGTTGGTGTAGCAAAACCAAATAAAATACTTCCTAATGCAGCAAAAACTAGTGCAGCTGGAGGTACTAAACCTAAAAAAAACTCAATCCAAACTTCTTTCATACTTGATGCTCTTAATTCTGGAGGCAAAACTGGCCCTAAGCTTGGATCAATCCAACATCGAATTGTTGTGTAAGCTGCGTAAAGAGTTGCTAATAGTATTCCTGGAATAATTGCTGCAGCAAATAAGTCAGTAACTGGGATTTCCATGATAGGACCCATAACAACAAGCATAATACTTGGAGGAATTAATATACCTAAAGTACCTCCAGCAGTAATTGTGCCAGCAGCTAATCTGACATTATAACCTGATTTGTTCATTGATTTTGCAGCCATAATTCCAAGTATAGTCACAGATGCACCTACAATTCCTGTTGCAGCAGCGAAAACTACTGAAACAAATAATACTGCATAATATAAAGATCCTCTTACTTTGGCTAACATAAGTTGGAATGCTGAAAATAATCTTTCCATTAATCCAGCTTGTTCCATCATAATTCCCATAAAAACAAAGAGGGGTACTGCTGCGAGTGTTTGTTCCGTCATGACCATAGAAAACTGTAAGGTCATTAAATAAAATACTAATTTACCAAATCCCAAATAACCAAATACAAATCCTAAGAATATTAATGTAAACGATATTGGAAAACCAACAAAAATAGAAAAAAGCATCACACCAATAAGTACAAAACCTAATATTGCTGGATCAATCAACTCTGCTAACATTATTCTTCTTCTCCTGGCCACTTACCTTTTGTTGCAGCCCAATAGCTTTTTAATAATTCAGAAACTCCTTGAACAAGTAAAAATACAATTCCAAACCATAAGCACGCTTTGATTGGCCACATAAATGGCATCCAAGCTGTGTCCATTCCTTTTTCACCTCTCATTATCGATTCCTGTAAAAACCCAGTGGACATATATAAAAATACTGTCAAACCTGGAAAGTAAAATAAAAGATATAACCAAAAATCTATTCTACCTTGATTTTTAGTTTTAAAATTCCTATATAAAAAATCTGCTCTTATATGAACACCTTTAGATAATGCATAACCAGCTCCAAGCATAAATAAAGCTCCATACATAAATCTACTCATGTCGTATGCCCACATTGTAGGGGCATTAAAAAGTTTTCTCGCTAAAACTTCATAAACCATTGCAAATATTAAAGGTATAGTGATCCAGCAAACCACGTTACCAATCTGTTTACTGAACAAATCAATTTTGGTGATTGTAGATGCCATCCATTTAGGCATGTCTTTAGGCATTGGACCTGAACCACCTCTTCTTTCAGCTATCATTTCATCTGAAATATCAAGATTTATAGGATTGATTTCTTCTTTTGGTTTTTGAGAGTCGTGGTTTCTTGGCATAAAAATTCTCTAAAAAAAAACTAAAGCGGAGTATTAAGTCCGCTTCAGTTATAATTGTTTTATCTAAATACTACTTTAATGTTTCTGCGTGAGCCATTCCTAGCTTAGCATTTGACATTTGAGATCCAGCCCAAAAAGGTACAGCGATATCAGCAAATGCTTTTTGAGAGTCCCATACTTTTGCAAAGAATTTATTCTCTGCAGCGTTCTTCTCTAAACTTGCTTTTGCAGCAGCCATATACGCTGGGAAATAATCAGCAGGAGTGTCATGTAAAATAACACCATGCTTAGTAGTTAACTCTTTAAGAGCTTTTCCATTTTCGTATATTCTGTAACTCATTGATTTTGATAAAGATGCATTCGCAGCAACTTCTAAAGCTTTCTTCTCAATTTTAGACATCTTTTTGTACTTAGAGCCTGTAATATAGAAGTCAGCATTTACTACTACTTGGTGAAGACCTTGTAGGTAGTAATGTTTTAGAACTTTCTGGAAACCAAATGTCATATCCGGCTTAGGACAACACCATTCAGCAGCATCAATTGTTCCTGCTTCAAGAGCTGGTAGAATATCTCCACCACCCATTGCAACTGAAGCTACACCGATATCTTTATAAGTTTGTCCTGGAATTCCCGGAGGAGTTCTGAACTTGTACTTTCTAAAGTCAGCCATGCTATTAATTGGTTCTTTGAACCAACCTAAAGCTTCAGGGCCTACTGGTTGTAACATAAATCCTTTGATGTCTCTTCCCATCTCAGACCATAGTTGGTCGTAAAGTTCTTTACCACCACCGTATTGGAACCAAGATAAAAATGCGATATTATCGATACCAACACCTGCACCTGCTACTGGAGAACCAAATAACATTGCTGCTGGGTGATCGCCTGACCAATAGTGAGTCCAAGCAAAACCGCAATCAATTAATCCTTTATCAACTGCATCTAAAGTTTCTTTAACACCAACTACTGATCCAGCTGGCATAATTTCGAACTTAAGTGATCCTGAAGTTAGTTCAGTTACTGTGTCAGTGAAATCTTTTAACATTTTCACTTCATCAGCTTTTGCACTAATTACAGTTTGACACTTAAGAGTTTGTGCGGAATTTGCTCCTGTAACAGTCATTACTGTTAAAAGAAGAGTTCCTACAACTAATGATATGATTTTTTTCATATTATATATTTCCCTCTTGTTATTGTGTTTTTTTATAAAAAAAGAAGCTTCTCAAATAAATAAATCTAAAACAAGTCCTAATGTGAATAAACTAGGACTTATTAGTGTTGGTAACACTAGAAATTTACTTTTTAA
>JAOIRP010000004.1 GCA_028221385.1 Candidatus Pelagibacter sp. | reverse complement strand
CTTATTTCTTCTACTATACCAGAAAAAAAGAATTGAAAAGGTTGGCTAAAAAGATGAAAACCTATGCCATGATACTTATCTTTGAAATTAAGAAATTCTTCATACTCGCCAGTTGTTAAAAATAATTTTATGCCTTCTAGGTTTTTATACCAATTAGCTTGCTCATGAAATGCATCGTGAGAAATTCCATTATTTATACTAAGCCAAACGCCAAATAACGTATATAAAGTAAGTAAGATTAATAAGATTAAATTTTTTTTAATCATCACTTCACACAGTAATTAAATATAAAAAAATTTAAACAACTAAAATGTTAGATGAAATGGTAAATAATGATCTATCTTGAATAATATTCAATTACAAGATTGGGTTCCATAATAACTGGGTAAGGAACTTCTTCAAATTTTGGTGTTCTAACAAATTTAACTTTTTTATTTTTTTCATCCAATTGAATATATTCAGGAGTTTCTCTTTCTTTGTTAGCCAGAGCAATATCAATAAATGCTAATTGTTTCGATTTATCTCTAATTTCTATTGTATCTTCTTCTTTAACTACATAGCTTCCTATATTAACTTTTTTTCCATTTACTTTTACATGTCCATGATTAATAAGTTGTCTTGCTGAAAAAATTGTAGTTGAGAATCTTGCTCTGTAAACTACCGCATCAAGTCTTCTTTCAAGTAAACCAATTAAATTTTCACCAGTATCACCTTTTTGCATTGCAGCTTTTTTATAAATATTTCTAAATTGTCTCTCATTAATATTTCCATAATATCCTTTAAGCTTTTGTTTAGCCTGAAGTTGAATTCCATAATCTGAAGGTTTGCCTTGTCTAGCTTGGCCGTGTTGACCTGGACCATATGCTCTAGTGTTAAAGGGACTTTTAGGTCGACCCCATAGGTTAATTTTTAATCTTCTATCTATTTTATGTTTAGAGCTAATTCTTTTTGTCATTTAATAGGAGGGTTTATAAACTTACTCATTATTTTGTCAATGAACCTTTTTTAGCCAAACTAGCAAATACACCAGATAAAATACGAGTTTCTTTGTCAGATAGCTCCATTTTATAAAAAATACTTCTTAAATTTTCTAACATTATAGGTTTCTTTTCTACTTGTTTAAAAAAATTTTTTTCTTCTAATTTTTTTACACATAAATTAGTCATTGCTTGAATTTCTTTTTTACTAGCTAAAGATACTTTTTTAGACTTTGAATATTTTGAGCTTTTCAAATTTATAATTTTTGATATTGCATGAGCTATAATTATAACACTGTGAGACAAATTTAAGGATTTAAACTCAGGGTTTGTTGGAATTTGCATCGTATAGTTTGCGTAACTTATTTCATTATTTGATAAACCAGAAGCTTCTGACCCAAACATAAAAGCAATCTTTTTATTAAAATCAATTTTTATTAAATCGTCTAGTCTAATATGTTTAATATTTTTATTTCTAAATCTAGCAGAGGTGGCAATTACAATATCTACTTTCTTAACAGCTATTTCTAAATTTTCATACACCTTACTATTTCTAATTATATCTTTTGCGCCTACAGATGTTGCTAAAATTTTATCATTAGGAAAAATTGGCCTTGGTTTTATAATAACTAATTTTTTAAAATTAAAATTTTTTATTGCTCTAGCACAGGCTCCTATATTCTCTGATAATTGTGGCTGATGTAAAATAAATGAAATATTATTAAACGACATTAAAGACTTGCTGGTGCATTATCTTTGAAAAGTTTATAATCTAAACTATCAATTAGTGCCTTAAAAGATGCATCAATAATATTTGCTGACACACCAATAGTAAACCAACTTTTTCCTTTTGAGTCTGTACTTTCTATTGAAACTCTAGTTACAGCCTCAGTTCCTGTATTTAAAATTCTAACTTTATAATCAACTAATTTAAGATCTTTTAAATATTTAGAATATTTATTTAATTTATCTATATTTTGTCTAATAGCATTGTCCAATGCATTTACTGGTCCATTACCTTCACCTTCACAAACAATCTTTTTACCATCAACTTCTAATTGAGCTTTTGCAGATGAGATAATTTTTCCAGATGAGTTTTTTTTAACAGAAACATCATATTCTTTAATTGAAATATATCTTGGTATCTCCCCAATAATTCTTCTTGCTAAAAGTTCAAACGAAGCATCAGCTCCGTCATAACTATAACCAATAAACTCTCTATCTTTAACTTCTTCGAGAAGTTTTTTAATTTTTGAGTCACTTTCTTCTATTTCAATACCAATAGTTTTTAATCTTGAAATTATATTAGATTTTCCTGATTGATCAGAAACGACAATATTTCTTGAGTTACCTACTTCTTCAGGATTTATATGTTCGTAAGTTTTTGGATCTTTTTGAACAGCAGAAACATGTAAGCCTCCTTTATGTGAAAATGCTGCTGCACCAACATATGGTAAATGTTTATTAGGTTTTCTATTTAAAATTTCATCTAAAAGTCTTGAGCATTGCGTTAGATTTTTAATATTTTGTGGTTTAATTTTCACCTCAAATTTTGAAGCAAAATCGTTCTTTAAAAAAAAAGTTGGAATTAAAGACATTAAATTTGCATTTCCACATCTCTCACCTAAACCATTAATAGTTCCCTGGACTTGTCTTACGCCAGCCCAAACCGCTGCTAATGAATTTGCAACAGCATTGCCTGTATCATTATGTGCGTGTATTCCTAAATTTTTACCTGGAATAACTTTAATTACTTCATTAACTATTTTGCTAATTTCATGAGGTAATGTTCCACCATTAGTGTCACATAAAATTATCCACCTTGCGCCTTGATCAAAAGCGGCTTTAAGACAAGATAGAGCATATTTTGAATTTGCTTTATATCCATCAAAAAAATGTTCTGCATCAAACATGAACTCTTTTTTCTCTTTAACAAAGTGTTTTGTGCTTTCACTTATATTTTCTAAATTTTCTTCGTTAGAAATACCTAAAGCAATATCAACATGAAAATCCCATGATTTACCCACTAAACAAACTGCTGGTGTATTCGAATTTAAAAGTGCAGACAACCCAGGATCGTTATCAGCACTCCGACCAGTTTTTTTAGTCATACCAAATGATGTTAATATTGAGTTTTTAAAGTTATGTTTATTTTGAAAAAATTCAGTATCGGTAGGATTTGCTCCAGGCCATCCACCTTCGATGTAATCAACACCTAAGTTATCCAATGCTGAAGCAATTTTTACTTTGTCATCCACTGAAAAATCAACTCCTTGTGTTTGGGCACCATCTCTAAGTGTTGTATCAAATATATAAAGTTGTTCTTTGCTCATTTAAATTTCCAAACTGTTTTACCATCTTTATCTTCTATTAAAACACCTTTATCTAAAAGTTCATTTCTAATTAAATCAGATTTTGTATAATCCTTGTCTTCTCTTGCTTTGTCTCTTAATGCAATTTTTTTTCGAATATCTTCTTCACTAATTAATGATTTTTTCTTTTTAAATTTAAGCCACTCTTCTCTAGTTTCGGTTAACAGACCAATAAAGTTACATGCTGAAATAAATATTTTTTTTTCATCATCTTGTCCTTTTAGCGCTTTGTCATAAAGTTGGTGTAAATTGGCAATATAACCTGGAGTGTTCATATCATCATATAAAGGTAAAAGTATATCATCAGAGATTTTTGATGGATTTTTCACGGGTAAATAAAGCTCATACCATTTTTCAATAGTATTTTTGCAGTCTTCTAAAAGTTTGTCATTCCAATCTAATGGTTGTTTGTAATGCGCACTCATAAGAGCTAGTCTTAATACTTGTCCATTAGTTTTATTTTTAAAATCTTTAATCTTTAAAATATTTCCTTGAGATTTTGACATTTTTTCATTTGACATAGTAATAAATGCATTATGTATCCAATAATTGGCAAATGTTTTGGTATCATTTGCACATCTAGATTGGGCTATTTCATTTTCATGATGTGGAAAAAGTAAATCAATACCACCCCCATGAATATCAAATTCATTTCCTAAAAACTTTTTTGACATAGCAGAGCACTCTAAGTGCCATCCAGGTCTTCCTTTTCCCCATGGGGATTCCCAATAAGGTTCGTCATCAGTTGATGGTTTCCATAATACAAAATCTTCAGGACTCTTCTTATTTTCTGAAACTTCAACTCTTGATCCAGCAATCAAATCCTCTAATTTTTTATTTGATAATTTTCCATAATCTTTGAATTTATTAACTTGAAAATACACATGATTATTATTTTCATAAGCAAAACCTTTCTCAATAAGTTCAGAGATCATTTTAATCATTAAATCAATATGATCTGTCGCCTTAGGTTGTTCTGATGGAGTTTCACAATTTAAATAATTACAATCATTTGTAAAACTTTCGATTATGTTTTTTGTTAATTCAACAATTGGAATATTTTTTTCTAAAGATGATTTAATGATTTTATCATCTACATCTGTAATGTTTCTAATGTATGTAACAGCATTTTTACCATACTTAAATTTTAAAACTTTAAACAAGATATCAAAAATAACTAATGGTCTCGCATTACCTATATGTGGATTATCATAAACTGTCGGTCCACATACATACATTCCAATTTTTTTTTCATTTAAAGGAACAAATTTTTCTTTTTTGTTACTTAAATTATTTGTTAAAAAAATATCTTTATTCATTGTTATAGAAATATACTTTAATTGTAGATTTGTGAATCTATTTGATTAGTTTGGAATCTTGCATACTGGAATAGGCTCCATTTTATGCAAATTCAATTTTCTTATTTTTTCGTATTTTTCACGATTTGAAGAGTTAATATTATTCATTGCCTCTTCCAATTCACTATATTTTAACCCTAGCTGTCCTTCGTCGGTTCTTCCATCATCCCAAAGACCATCTGTTGGTGCCGCATCAATAATTTCCTTCAAAATATTTAATTCTTTTCCAATTTCCCAAACATCAGTTTTATTACAATCTGCAATTGGAGATATATCAACCCCGCCATCTCCGTATTTTGTATAAAAACCAACTCCAAAATCTTCTACTTTATTTCCTGTACCAACAACAATTCCTTTGTTTGCTGCGGCCACCTGGTAAAGTGTTGTCATTCTAAGTCTAGCTCTTGAGTTTGCCATGCCATGGTCACTATCAAATTTTTTCATACTATTTTCAAATGACTCAAATAAATTATCTAAATTTAATGTGTGAGCCTCGACGTTTTTAAATTTTTTAATTAACCACTCTTGGTGTTTAAGACTTAAATCATGTTGTGTAGATTTTTGTTTAATTGGCATTGATAAAACAATAGTTTTTAAACCCGTCATGGCACTTAGAGTGCTTGAAACTGAAGAGTCTATTCCACCTGATACACCAATAACTAATGACTCAGCTTTACTCGGCATTGACTCAGCATAATTTTTTATCCAATTGCTTATAAATTGTATTTTTTCAGATACTTTCATAATAATAAAATTTAAACGAAATTGTATTTAATACAATTGTTTAAGATGCCGCTTTAATGTTGTTTTTTGAATATGTCGCATTTTTTTTAATTTCATCTGAAATTAAAAAAGCAAGTTCTAGTGCTTGATTTGCATTGAGTCTTGGATCGCAGTGAGTATGGTATCTAGCAGATAAATCTTGATCAGATATTTTTTGGGCACCACCAGTACATTCTGTTACATCTTGACCGGTCATTTCTATGTGTAATCCACCAGCAAAGCTACCTTCACTTTGGTGACATTCAAAAACATTTTTCACTTCCTTAACAACATTGTTAAATGGTCTGGTTTTGTAACCAGAGGTAGATTTTATTGTATTACCATGCATTGGGTCACATGACCAAATTACATTTAAACCTTCTTTTTTAATTGATCTAATTAATTTAGGTAAAAATTTTTCTACATTTTCATGACCAAATCTAGAAATTAATGTAATTTTGCCTTTTTCGTTTTTGGGATTAATTTTATTACATAAATTAATTAAATCTTCACTTTTTAAAGTTGGACCACATTTAATTCCTATTGGGTTTTCTATACCTCTGCAAAATTCTACATGACCACCATCTAATTGTCTTGTTCTATCACCAATCCATACAAAGTGAGCAGAAGTGTCATGGTGTTCGCCTGTTGTAGAGTCTATTCTTGTCATTGCTTGTTCAAAGGGCAATAATAGTGCTTCATGTGATGTCCAAAAATTAACTGTTTTTAATCTTCTATTAAAATCTGAATTTATTCCACACGCATCCATGAATGCTAATGCATCAGCTATTTTATCCTCCAGCTCTTTAAACTTTTTAGCTGTTGGAGTTTTTTTAATAAAGCCTAAGTTCCAAGTATGAACTTTTTTAAGGTCTGCAAACCCACCATGTGAAAATGCTCTTATAAGATTAAGAGTTGAAGCTGATTGAGAATATGCTTTAAACAATCTCTTAGGATCAGGGACTCTTGATTTTTCATTAAATTCAATTCCATTAATATTATCACCTAGATAACTAGGCAGCTCCACTCCATCAATATTTTCTATTGGTGAGCTTCTTGGTTTAGAAAACTGACCTGCAATTCTTCCTAATTTAATTACTGGTAAAGATGCTGAATAAGTCAATACCAAAGACATTTGAAGTATTAATTTAAATGAATCCCTGATGTTATCTGGATGAAACTCTGCAAAACTTTCTGCACAATCACCACCTTGTAGTAAAAATGCCTTACCATCTACTACTTCTGAAAGTTGTTCTTTTAAATGTCGTGTTTCACCTGCAAAAACTAGTGGAGGAAAATTATTTATTTTACTAAGTACTCCATCTAATTCTTTTTTGTCCGGATATTCCGGAATGTGTTTTACAGGATAATTTCTCCAGCTATTTAATTTCCAATTTTTCATATTCAACCTAGAAGTGTTTTAGCAGAGTTTATTAATTATTCAACAGTAACCGATTTGGCTAAATTTCTAGGCTTATCAATATCATAGCCTTTTTTAAGAGCTGAGTAATAAGCTAGTTTTTGTAAAGGAATTGTTAATAAAAATGGAAGTAAATCATCATTGGTGCTTTCAACTTCAATAGTTTGCCAAATATTTTCTGACAATACTTCATCTTCACTTTTATTTGTGATTAATAAAACTTTTGCTCCCCTTGCAATAACTTCTTGCATGTTTGAGATTGTTTTTTGGTAGTAGTTATCTCTTGGAGCTAATACAACTACAGGCATTCCATCCTCTATTAAGGCTAATGGACCATGTTTCATTTCTCCAGCTGGGTATCCCTCTGCATGAACATAGGCTAACTCTTTTAACTTAAGTGCACCTTCTAGGGCTATTGGGTATGAGAACCCTCTACCTAAAAACATTGAACCTTTTGCATCTGTAAAAGTACTTGATATTGATTGTATTTGACTTTCAGTCAATAAAGTTTCTTCAACAAGTTTTGGTAAATTTTTTAAATCTTTAATTTTACTAACATAAGCCTTATTATTTAAATCTTTATTTAAAACTGATAATTTTAAGGAAAATATATAAAGAACAAGCATTTGTCCCAAAAATGCCTTGGTTGAAGCTACTCCAATTTCAGGACCACAGTGAATTGGTAAAACAAAATTTGCATCTCTTGCTATAGAGCTTTCAATAACATTCACAACACTACAAGTTTTCATGTTATTTTTATTACATAAATCCAAAGCTGCGTAAGTGTCTGCCGTTTCTCCAGATTGTGAAACAAAAACATATAAATTATCCTTTTTAAATCTGTTTTTTCTATATCTAAATTCTGAGGCTATATCGATTGTAATATCTAATGATGTAAGTTCCTCAAACCAATATTTTGCCATTAAACAAGAATGATAAGCAGTTCCACAACCAATTAAAGTGATAGAAGAAATCTTTTTTAAATCCCAGGGAAAGTTATAAATGTTAATATCGTTATTAATATTATCAATATATTCTTTTATACAATTTTTGAGAGTTGTTGGCTGTTCCTCAATTTCTTTTGCCATGAAATGTTTAAAATCACCCTTATCATAATCTTGTTCACTTGAGGACAATTCTAAAACTTTTTTATTAACCTTCACACCTTTTTCATTAAAAAATTCAACTGAATTTTTTTTTAAGATACAAAATTCTCCATCATTTAAATATGATATCTTGTTAGTCATTGATTTAAGCGCATAAGAATCTGACCCTAAATAATTTTCATTAGGTCCATAGCCAACAGCTAATGGAGAGCCTCTTCTTGCTCCTACAATTAAATCTGGTTGATCTTTAAATATTATACCCAATGCAAAACTTCCATGAAGTTGGTTAAGCATTTTTATAATAGAATTTTTCAAATCATTTTCTTTTAAGTACTCTGTAATAAGATGGACAATTACCTCTGTATCTGTTTGAGATTTAAATTTATGTCCTTTGCTTATTAAAAATTTTTTTAAAATTGTAGAATTTTCAATTATTCCATTATGTACTACTGAAACATTATTAGAGGAATGAGGATGAGCATTAACTGTATTTGGTATACCATGTGTTGCCCATCTTACGTGTCCTATGCCAACAGAACCTTGCATATTTTTTATGGCTATATTTTTTTCTAAATTCTCCACTCTACCCTCTGATTTCACTTCATTAATTATTCCTCCAGAAAGAGTGGCTAAACCCGCAGAGTCATAGCCTCTATATTCTAATTTTCTTAATGAGTTTATAATAGCAGATGAAACTGGTTTACTGCTAGTGATGCCTATAATTCCACACATTTTTTATCTCTTTTTCCTTTTATAGTTTTTAATCTCAATTTGATTTGCTCTAGTTAAAGCAAGAGATTTTTTCTTTATATTTTTTGTGATAACAGATCCTGCTCCTACAATACTATTTTCATTGATAGTGACAGGAGCTACTAAAGATGAATTAGACCCTATAAAAACATTATTTTTAATTTTTGTTTTGCTTTTTTTAACTCCATCATAATTGCAAGTGATTGTTCCAGCTCCAATGTTAACCTCTTTGCCAATTTGTGTATCACCTACATAGGATAAATGATTAATTTTAGATTTTTTTCCTACAATACTTTTCTTTACTTCAACAAAGTTTCCTATTTTTGATCCATCCTTTAATATAGTGCCAGGTCTAATTCTTGCATAAGGACCGATGTCTACTTTATTTTCAACTTTACAATCTTCTAGATGTGAAAAAGAATTTATGATTACATTGTTACCAATCTTAACTTTTTTTCCAAATACAACATATGGATTGATAACTACATTTTTTCCAATTTTTGTATCTTCTGAAAAAAAAATTGTTTCTGGGCCAATCATCTTCACTCCAGACTTTATGAATTTATTACGCAATTTTATTTGAATTTTTTGTGAATTTATTTGTTTCATTTAAAAAAATCTTTATAGTAAGTTTAAAGTTACCTTAATTCACAAATTGTTTCTTAAAAATACTTTAATAATGACTCAAAAATACACAATTTTATTTGATTTAGACGGCACATTAGTTGATACAGCCCCTGACTTAATGAACGCACATAATCATGTTATGAAAAAATATGGTTATCCTACTAAATCAACTGAAGAAATTAGAAATCTTGTTGGCCAGGGAGCTGGCGCTATGCTTGGTAGATCTATTTGGGGTCAAGCCAAAAAAGAATTTGGAAAAATTGATGATAAAAAAATTAAAAAAGAAATGGTTGAAGATTTTGTAAATTTTTATGGAAAGAACATAGTAAATGAAAGTACTTTAATTAATGGTGTAAAAAAATTTTTAAAATGGTGTAAAGAAAAAAATATTTCAATGGCTGTATGCACTAATAAACAAGAGCACTTAGCAATAGATCTTTTAAAAAAAATTGGGATTAATGATTATTTTGAGTATGTTGCTGGTCATAATACCTTTGATTATTGCAAACCAGATCCTAGACACTTAACAAGTGTTATTGAAATTTTGGGAGGGGATGTTAAAAAATCTCTAATGATAGGTGATAGTGAAACAGACGCTAACGCCGCAAAAGCTGCTACTATTCCAGTAATCTTATTAGAAAATGGATATACAGAAAAAAATACTGATGAAATTTATCACAATCATTTAATAAAAGACTTTATTGGCATTGAAAAAATAGTTTCTACTTATTTAAAAGATTGATTTAATTTTTTTTCTTATTACTAATAGTCTCATAAAAATTTAGGAGTTTCGTGATTTCACATAAAGTTAAAGTTTATCCATCTAAAATAAATTTACCTAAAAAAAATCAATTAGCTTGGAAAATTGCTGAAATAGCTTCAGATAATTCAAAATTAGATAAAAACTCAATCGAGATGGTTATCAATAGATTAATAGATAATGCCTCTGTTGCTATTGCCTCTTTAAATAGAAGGGCAGTTATTTCTTCAAGAGAAATGGCTTTAAAGCATCCAAGAAAAAATGGTGCATCCTTATTTGGAATAGATTCAAAAAAAAAATTTGATTGTGAATGGGCCGCTTGGTCAAATGGAACTGCGGTAAGAGAGTTAGATTTTCATGATACTTTTTTGGCTGCAGACTACAGTCACCCAGGAGATAATATCCCACCAATTCTAAGTGTAGCACAACAAAATAAAAAAAGTGGCTTAGATCTTTTAAGAGGAATTATTACAGCTTATGAAGTGCAGGTAAACTTAGTAAAAGGTATTTGTCTTCACAAACATAGAATTGATCATATTGCACACTTAGGTCCTAGTGTTGCTGCTGGTTTAGGGACAATGCTAAAATTAAATACTGAAACAATCTATCAAGCGGTACAGCAAGCCTTGCACACAACTATTTCAACAAGACAATCTCGTAAAGGAGAAATATCTAGTTGGAAAGCTTTTGCTCCAGCTCATGCAGGTAAACTTGCAATTGAAGCAGTTGATAGAGCAATGCGTGGTGAAGGTGCACCGAGTCCAATTTATGAAGGTGAAGATAGTGTTATTGCAAGAATATTAGATGGGAAAAAGGCTTTATACAACGTACCACTTCCAAAAAAAGGTGAGGGTAAAAAAGCTATTTTAGAAACATACACCAAGGAATACTCTGCAGAGTATCAAGCTCAGGCTTTAATAGATATTGCAAAAAAACTTAATAAAAAAATACCTAATCTAGCTCAAATTAAAAAAATTGATTTATATACAAGTCATCATACCCATAATGTTATTGGAACAGGTGCAAACGATCCTCAAAAAATGGATCCAAATGCAAGTAGAGAAACTTTGGACCATTCTATTATGTATATTTTTGCAGTTGCTTTAGAAGATGCCGATTGGCATCATGTTAAATCTTATACAAAACAAAGAGCAAATAAAAAAAGCACTATTAAGATATGGAAATCAATTACAACACATGAAGATAAAAAATGGACTAAAAAATATCACGATCCTAATCCAAAAAATAAATCTTTTGGAGGAAAAGTAGTCGTTACTCTAAATAATGGCAAAAAGATAATAGAGCAATTAGATAGAGCTGATGCTCATCCATATGGAGCCCGTCCCTTCAAAAGACAAAACTATATCCAGAAATTTTTAACACTTACAAATGGTATATTAGATAAAAAAGAAAGCTCTAGGTTTCTAAAAGCGGTTCAAAACTTAAAAAACTTAAAATCTGGAGAATTGAATAAATTAAATATTCAGGTAAAAAGAAGCCAAATTAAAAAAAATACAAAAAAAGGAATTTTTTAGTGCACTTTGTTGAAAAAGAGCCCAGTCAAAAAAGATCAGACCTTGTCAAAAAATTAAAAACAAACAAAATTCTAAGAGTTCCAGGGGCATACAATCCTTTAACAGCAAAATTAATAGAAGAGATTGGTTATGACGCTGTTTATGTTTCTGGTGGAGTTATGGCAAATGATTTGGGATTTCCAGATATTGGTCTAACTTCTTTACAAGATGTAAGTACAAGATCATATTTAATATCAAGAGTAACAAGTTTACCTACTATTGTAGATATAGATACAGGATTTAAATCATGTGAGGAAACAATAAAAACTTTTGAAGAGTTCGGAGTTGCGGCAGTCCACTTAGAAGATCAGGTAGAGCGTAAAAGATGCGGTCATCTTGATAATAAAGAGTTAATTTCAACAGATGCTATGGTTAAAAAAATTAAAGAATGCGTTGCAGCAAAACAAGATGAAAATTTTAAGATTATAGCTCGCTCAGATGCAAAAGGTGTTGAAGGTATAGATAAAATGATAGATAGATGTAAAGCTTATATTGATGCAGGTGCAGAAATTATTTTTCCTGAAGCACTTCATGATGAAAAAGATTTTGAAAAAGTTAGAAAAGAACTTTCTTGCTATTTACTGGCTAACATGACTGAGTTTGGAAAATCTAAACTTTTCAACTACAAAGAGTTAGAAAATTTTGGATATAATATAGTAATTTATCCTGTAACTACACAAAGATTAGCTATGAAAAATGTAGAGGATGGCTTACGAGACATTTATGCTAATGGACATCAAAACAATATCATTGATAAAATGCAAACTAGAAAAAGATTGTATGAATTAGTTGAGTATGAAAAGTATAATTCACTAGATGAAAAAATTTATAACTTTAGTACAGAAGGACATGAATAATGAGTGATGAAATAAAAAAAGGTTTACTTGGAATAGTTGTTGACGAGACTGAGGTTTCAAAAGTAATGCCTGAAATAAATTCTTTAACATACAGGGGTTATGCTGCCCAAGATTTATGTGAATATTGTAGATTTGAAGAAGTTGCTTATCTAATTTTAAATAAAGACCTTCCAAACTCAATTGAATTGAAAAAATTTGAAAAACAAGAAAAGAATGAACGAAATTTATCAAAAAATTTATACGACATAATTAAACATATGCCTAAAAAATCTCATCCAATGGATGTTGCAAGAACTGCTGTTAGTGTGATGGGATTAGAAGATAAAGAAACATCAGACTCATCCCCTGAGGCAAATATGAGAAAAGCTTTAAGAATTTTTTCAAAAACTCCAACAGCTCTAGCTGCTTTTTACAGAATTAGAAAAGGGAAGAAAATTATTAAACCTAAAAAAGATTTAACTTTTGCTGAGAATTTTTTCTATATGTGTTTTGGGAAAATTCCTCAAAAAGAAATTGTAAAAGCTTTTGATGTCTCTTTGATTTTATATGCTGAACATAGTTTTAATGTTTCAACTTTTACGGCTCGTACTATCACCAGTAGTTTATCAGATATACATGGAGCCATAACAGGAGCAATTGCTAGTCTAAAAGGTCCTTTACATGGAGGGGCAAACGAAGAGGTCATGCACATGATGAACAAAATTAAAAAACCTGAAAATGCACTTAAATGGATTAACGATGCCCTAGATAATAAAGATGTTGTTATGGGGTTTGGTCATAGGGTTTATAAAAGTGGAGATTCAAGAGTTCCAACAATGAGAGAATATTTTGGTAAAGTAGCAAAAATTAAAAAAGATAAAAAATTTGAAAAAATCTACAATATTGTGGAAAAAGTGATGATTGAAAGAAAAGATATTCATCCAAATGTAGATTATCCAACTGGTCCTACTTATCATCTCATGGGTTTTGATACAGATTTCTTTACACCAATATTTGTAATATCAAGGATTACAGGTTGGTCAGCTCATATAATGGAACAACACGCTGCAAATAAACTTATTAGACCACTTGCTAGTTACAAAGGTAGTAAACACAGAAAAGTTTTACAGTTAAATCAAAGATAGTTTTTTATAAGTCATTAAAATGACTGCACATAATTCTTTTAGATTTATGAACAGTGTCGTCATACGTTTTGATTATCTCAACATTTTTAAAAATACTTTTAAAATGATCGGCCCTTATTGTGTCAAAAATAATTTTTGTGTTTGGTTTAGATATCTTTTTTAAATAATTAATATAAATGTCAAAATCATAATGATAATCTAACGATAATAGTGAAATTACTAAATCAAACTTTATATTTGGTAAATCATCTTTATCATAATCATAGATATTAATTTGCTCATTTTTTAATCCATTTGTTTCTAAAAAAGTTTTTTGTAAATTTAAGTCGTTATATGCTTCACTATTTGTCATACCACCCCACCCGTATTTAACTTTTTTAGATATAAAGTTTCGTTCGATAAAATGGTAATTCCTATTATCAAATTTCTCATTTATTATGAGTTCAAGACCACCTAACCCTCCACCAATACTAAGAAATAAATCATCTTCTTTATTAATAAACTTTTCTATTGTTGAAAATTCGTTAAGCATAATATTATGATAGCTTTCACCAATTAATTTTTCGTTAAGAAAAAATTTAGTTATAAAGCTAGAAAATATAAATCTTCCAAAGATTTTTCTTACTTTTTTTAATGATGAGCTGATGAGTTCAATTCTCTGCAAGACAATTAATCGAGCTGCCTTTTTCGATACGATAAAATTGTCCACTTAAAATTATTAACTAAAAGCTTCGGTCCAAGTACCTTGAGTTGATGCTTTAGAATATTCAGTTGCACGACCTTCAAAAAAGTTCATGTGCTCTACTGCATTCAACATTGTATCAAGCCATGTTAAAGGGTTTTTCTGAACATCATAAAGTGGTTCTAAACCTAACTGAGTTAATCTTCTGTTTGCAATGAACCTAATATAATCTTTAACTTCTTGAGCAGTTAAACCTTCCATAGGACCCATTTCAAATGCTAAATCAATAAATGCATCTTCATGAGCAATAATAGTTTTGCAAGCATGATAAAGTTCACTTGTTAATTTTTCTGTCCAAATACCAGGATTTTCATTAACGAATTCTTTAAACAATCTTATCATAGAATTACAGTGCAAAGTTTCATCTCTAACTGACCACGTAACAATCTGACCCATGCCTTTCATTTTATTATGTCTTGGAAAATTAAGCAGGATTGCAAAGCTTGCAAATAATTGTAGTCCTTCTGTAAAAGCACTAAATACTGCAATTGTTTTTGCAATGTCATGGTTTGATTTAACATCAAAACCTTGCATGTAGTCATACTTATCTTTCATTTCTTTATACTTCATAAAAGCTGAATATTCTGACTCAGGCATTCCAATAGTATCTAGTAAATGTGAATATGCTGCAATGTGAACCGTTTCCATTGAGGCAAATGCTGACATCATCATCAAAACTTCTGTTGGTTTAAATACATTCATGTAATGACGGATGTAGCAGTTACTTACTTCTACATCTGCTTGAGTAAAAAATCTAAAAATTTGAGTTAATAAATTTTTTTCTGACGCAGATAGATTTTTTTGCCAATCTCTAACATCATCTCCTAATGGTACTTCTTCTGGTAGCCAATGAATTCTTTGTTGCGTTAACCAAGCATCGTAACACCATGGATATCTAAATGGTTTATAAACTGGATTAGCTACTAATAAGCCATTATTATTTTTAGGTTGAATTATTTCTGCTTTAATTTTCTCTGCTACTGACATGATAGACACTCCTCGTATTCCGGATCTTTTTCCGCTGTTGGTTTTTGTTTATAAACGTTTGCTAGTATGTCAGTTGATTTTGAATCGTTAACATTTTCTGCACGTTGTATTGATTTTGATCTACAGTAATAAAGGCTTTTCAAACCTTTTTTCCAGGCATCAAAATGAATTTTATGTAACTCTTTTTTATGAACATCAGCTGCTAAAAAAAGATTAATTGATTGAGCTTGAGATATATGAGGTGTTCTATCTCCACTTAATTCAATAATCCATTTTTGGTCAAGCTCAAATGCTGTTTTAAAAACATCTTTTTCTAAATCAGTTAAAAAATCTAAGTGAGAAACAGAGCCTTGGTTTGTTGTGATTCCAGACCACACTTCATCTGTATTTTTCCCATGTTTTTCTAATAGCTCAACTAAATATCTATTTCTAACATTGAAAGAGCCAGAAAGAGTTTTGTGAGTATAACTATTAGCGGCAACGGGCTCTACTCCTGGTGAAGCACCACCACAAATTATTGAAATAGAAGCAGTCGGCGCAATAGCAGTTTTATTAGAAAATCTTTCATTAAAACCATACTCCGCAGCATCAGGGCAAGCTCCTCTTTCATCTGCTAAATCTTTGGATGCTTGATCAACATTTTCTTGAATGTTCTTAAATATTTTTTTATTCCAGACTTTGCTCATTACTGACTCAAGTGGAATTTGATTTTTTTGTAAATAAGAATGAAAACCCATAACTCCTAATCCAACACTTCTCTCTCTTCCAGCAGAATACTTTGCATCAGCAAATTGATCAGGCGCTCTATCGATAAAATCAGTCAATACGTTATCTAAAAATCTCATAACATCATTAATCATCATTTTATCATCTTTCCACTCATCATATTTTTCTAAGTTTAAAGAAGATAAACAACAAACAGCTGTTCTGTCTCTACCATCTTTATCTATTCCAGTTGGTAAAGTTATTTCACTACATAGATTAGAGGTCTTTACAGTTAAATTTGCAAGCTTGTGATGTTGTGGAATTTGTCTATTAACAGTGTCAATATAAATGATATATGGCTCACCAGTTTCCATTCTCGCCGTTAATAATCTAATCCATAAATTTCTCGCTGAAATCGTTTGTTGTACAGTACCATCTGCTGGACTTTTTAATGCCCACTGTTCATCTGTTTCAACAGCTCTCATAAAGGCATCAGAAACTAAAATACCATGATGTAAATTTAATGCTTTTCTGTTTGGGTCACCACCTGTTGGTCTTCTCATTTCAATAAATTCTTCTATTTCAGGATGATCAATTGGAAGATAACACGCTGCAGAACCTCTTCTCAAAGATCCTTGGCTAATTGCCATCGTTAAAGAATCCATAACTTTAATGAAAGGAATTATTCCAGATGTTTTTCCAACTTTTCCAATTTTTTCACCAATAGATCTAAGGTTACCCCAGTAACTTCCTATACCTCCACCCTTTGCAGCCAACCAAACATTTTCACTCCAAAGATCAAGTATTCCATTTAAGCTATCTGAAGCTTCATTTAAAAAACATGAAATTGGTAATCCTCTTTTTGTTCCACCATTTGATAGTACTGGTGTAGCTGGCATGAACCATAAATTACTAATATAATTATAAATTCTTTGGGCGTGTAAATTATCGTCAGCGTAAGAACTTGCAACACGAGCAAATAAATCTTGAAAAGATTCATTGTGACCTAAGTATCGATCTTTTAAAGTTGCCTTTCCAAAGTCAGTTAAATTTGCATCTCTTGATCTGTCAATTTTAATAATAATTCCTTTTTCATTTTGAAATAATTCTGTGTCATTACTTAATGAGAATAAATCTGGTCTTTTTTCTTTAGTTAACTCTTTATTGTTTGGGCTATATTCAGAGACAGCTTTCTTTAGTGCTTGAGATAGTATTTTATTCATATTAATAATATTTATTTAAGTTTTTTTACATAAAACAACTACATGTTGTATGTAATAAGTGTTGATACACTATATAAATCATAAATCAACAGAACATATATAGAACATCTAAAAAAAAAATCAATAAAAAAATCCAAATAAATGTAAGAAACATAAGTAATGACTAAAGAAATAAAAATAGACCCCTACGGCTTTAGAGAATATGACGCAAGATGGGTATACAAAAAAGACATAGACCAAGCAGGTATAGAGAATCTTGGCAAAGGCTTGGGTACTCAAATTATAAAGCATACAAAAAAAAATAACCCAAGAATAATTGTTGGTCACGATTATAGATCTTATAGTGAGGAAATAAAAGCTGCTTTAAAAAAAGGATTATTTTCAACAGGCTGTAACATTGAAGATATTGGTTTATCTTTATCACCCACTGTTTACTTTGCTCAATTCAATTTAGATGCTGATGCTGTAGCAATGGTAACTGCAAGTCATAATGAAAATGGTTGGACTGGAGTTAAGATGGGGATCAAAAAAGGATTAACACACGCACCAGAAGAGATGAAAGAGTTAAAAGATATTACATTAAATCAAAAATTTATTAAAGGTGAAGGAAATGAAAAAAAAATAGAAGGTTTTCAAAAGATTTATAAAGATGATTTAATTAATAAAAATAAGATTAATAAAAAGATTAAAGCAGTTGTTGCATGTGGTAACGGAACTGCAGGAATATTTGCACCTGATATTTTAAGAGGCATAGGTTGTGAGGTAATAGAATTAGATTGTAAATTAGATTGGACATTTCCAAAGTATAATCCAAATCCAGAGGATTTAGAAATGCTGCATGAAATAAGTAAAGCAGTAAAAGATAACAATGCAGACATAGGTTTTGGTTTTGATGGTGATGGTGATAGAGTTGGTGTAATAGATGATAAGGGAAATGAAATTTTTTCTGATAAAATTGGATTATTAATAGCAAGAAACCTTTCATCAAAACATAAAAATTCAAAATTTGTAGTTGATGTTAAGTCAACTGGATTATATTCAAAAGATAAAGTGTTGTTGGAAAATAATTGTGAAACTATTTATTGGAAAACAGGTCATTCACATATTAAAAGGAAAGTTAATGTTGAAAAAGCTTTAGCTGGATTTGAAAAAAGTGGACATTTCTTTTTTAATCAACCACTAGGGTATGGTTATGACGATGGAATTAATTCAGCAATCCAAGTTTGTCATTTATTAGATAATCAAAATAGAAAAATGAATGAAATCATCAATGACTTACCAAATACTTTTCAAACACCTACAATGGCTCCTTTCTGTAAAGATGAAGAAAAATATCAAGTAGTTGAAGATTTAGTAAAGCAAGTTACAGAAATAAAAAATAAAAACATAAAGATTGATAACCAAGAAATTTCTGAAATTTTAACAGTTAATGGAATAAGATTTACTTTTGATGATGGTTCATGGGGATTAATTAGAGCATCATCAAATAAACCATCGTTAGTAATTGTCACAGAAAGTCCCACTTCAGATGATAGGAAGAAAAAAATATTTGATTTCATCGATGATCTTCTTCAAAAAACTGGTAAAATTGGTGAATATGATCAAAAAATTTAAAATCATACTTGTCTTCAATTTTCTTTTTTGTTCTAGCGTTTTAGCTTTTAGTCCAGAGTATGAAAAGCAAATGTATATTGGATGTTATGGTAACTCTAAAGTTTATTTGGGAGCAGAAGCTGCTAAAAAATACTGTTTATGCACTATAAATAAGCTAAGTGAAAAATACTCAGATGAAGAGATAGATTTAATCTTTAAAAAAGAACCTGAAGAAATTATGAAAGCGACAGAATTTGCCTCTATTTATTGTGAAAATAATAAATAAAATCTTTAAAAATATAAAAAATTAAATACATATTTGTAATGGAAGATAAAAAAAATTTTGGATTTGGCACTCAAATACGTAAGTCACCATACTTTAATTCTACAGTAAAATGGGGTGCAACAGGTTTTTCTGTATATAATCATATGTACATCCCAAGGGACTTTGGTAGTCCAGAACAAAACTTCTGGAATTTAGTCAATGAGGCTATCCTTTGCGATGTCGCTGTAGAACGTCAGGTAGAAATTACTGGTCCTGATGCTGCAAAATTTATTCAGTTATTAACACCAAGAGATTTATCAAAACTATCTGTTGGACAATGCAAATATGTTCTAATTGTAAATAATGAAGGTGGAATTTTAAATGATCCTGTTCTTTTAAGATTGGCAGAAAATCATTTCTGGTTATCTCTTGCAGATAGCGATATTTTATTATGGGCTCAAGGAGTTGCTGTAAACTCTGGTCTAAATGTTAAAATTTCAGAACCCGATGTCTCCCCTCTTCAATTACAAGGACCAAACTCAGGAAAAATTATGGAAGCTTTGTTTGGTGAAAGTATTAATGATCTTAAGTATTATTGGTTACGTGAATTAAATTTAGATGGTATTCCTTTAATTGTGTCACGTACCGGTTGGTCTAGTGAATTGGGTTATGAACTTTATTTAAGAGATGGTTCTAAAGGTGATGAACTATGGGAAAAAATAATGTCTGCTGGAAAAGAGTTTGGATTAAAACCAGGTCATACATCATCCATAAGACGTATAGAGGGTGGAATGTTGTCTTATCATGCTGATGCAGATATCAATACCAACCCTTATGAACTTGGATTAGATCGTTTAGTAAATTTAGATATTACAGATAATTTTATTGGTAAAGAAGCACTGAAAAAAATTAATGCTGAAGGTATTAAACGCAAACAAGTTGGTATCATTATTGATTGTGAACCACTTAAAGGTCCTAATACTACTTTTTGGCCTATAACGAAAAATGATATGATTATAGGAAAAATTACCTCTGCAGTTTATTCGCCAAGACTAAAGAAAAATATTGCTCTGGCAATGGTTTCAATTGATAGTTGTGAGGTTGGAAATAATTGTGAGGTAGAAATGTTTACAAAAAAAAATAAAGCAACTATAGTTGAAAAACCATTTTATGATCCTAAAAAGAAAATAGCAAGTAGTTAAGAAATAATATCTTTTTTTTAACCATAATTGATTAATAAAATTATTATAGCGATGGTTATTATCACAGCACTCACAATAATATAATTCAGCCTAATATTAAATTTTTTAAGGATTACTTCGGTAATTTTTTCCCAGAATATTACAATTAAGAGAATAATTATAGCGGGCAGAATAAATTTGATCATTAATGAAGTCTAGCACAACAAGAACAGTCGAACTAGAGTCGAAATACCATTCAAACTTCTGCTATTTGCAAAAACAACATTGTTGCAAAATAAGGATTATAGAAGCACGGTCTGGGGCACCGGGTAACAGAGCGCTCCTAATTAAGCTTTTTCCAATAACCGTATACACATCTTGTGCCATTTCTTGAACAATCATAAGTATCATGAAGAACACCATCTTTTACAACTGTTATGTGTTTTGAACAGGATACTATTAAAGTGCCACTGGGTAGTTCTTCTTTTTTTAGGTGAACCTTACAACCTTGGCCAATAAACATAGTGGGTGTCCAATTCCATCCTAATTTTTGAAGGTATTTTTTAAGAACAACACGGTGTGTACCTGTTCTTGGACTATCATTTTTTTGTTTTAAACTTCTTGCAAGTTTAGTTCTAGATGTTGTTCTAAAGTCTTCATTTGCTTTATAAAGATCGTCATACACTTTTTGATAGGGAAGATTTGTCACTATAGCAATAGATCTTACGACACAATCTCCTGCTTTGCCTTTGTAACCTGCGGCCGCACGGCCACCATCATTAATTTTAAGTTCTAAATTACTTTTAGAGAAAAATTTTTTAAAAAAATTCACGACTTAGTTTTATGATCTAGTATTTCGATCATACATTGTGTTGCATAATTTCGCCACTCAACAGCTGATTTACCTTTCATGCTATTAAGGTGCTCTTTGTTGTTATCAATATCTTTTTTATGTTTAATTCTGTCTTCACCCTTTAAATTGGCCTCCATATTAGCTAAATTAGTTTCCATAGCATTAATCCAGCTATTCCCAAGCTCAACACATTTGTCATCATTTTTTTCATCACAAATTTGCTTAAAAAAGTTAAAGATAACGTCATCAGCTTTTATATCTTTCTTCATTACAATCTTAATAAATTAAGCAGTGGATAAAGTCTAGTTTCAATTATTAAGTGTAGATTAAATTTTAGAGAATCGTTTACTGTAATATTAAGGGTGGCGTAGGGAGACTGAAACCACCCCAACCTCTTCAACATTATTTAAAAGCTTTATTTATTTTGCTTATCGTTTCGCTTAAAGCTTTTTTTGTATAGGGCTTACCTTTGACTACCCAAACTGAAAGAGGCCAACTACTATCTTTTTTAAATCTTGCAATGATGTGAATATGTAATTGAGGAACTTTATTACCAATTTTTTCAACGTTTAACTTTGGTGTTTTGAATATTTTTTTCATTAATTTGCTACAATGTACAATTTCCTTCATTAATAAAATCTGGTCTTTTACATTAAGGTCTGTGATATCAGTTTTATTTTTTCTATTTGGAATTAGAATTATCCATGGAAATTTAAAATTATTAATCAATCTAATAGTGCATAATTTTAATCGATTAATGTAATATGAGTCTTTTAAAAAATTTTTATCAACACTATTCACTTTTTATAAATATTTTTTTAATTTATCTGAGAGAATTACTTTTTTCTTATTCATGTATTCTTCATGATTTTTTTCTATATTTCTTAATTCATAAAGATAATTAACCATAACACCAAAAGATCTTTTAAAACCAATATCAGAAATATTTGCATTGATAATTATATCTTCTACAATTGCACCATTACCCAAATGAAATCTACTAACATCGTTAACTGGAAGGCCATCACTGTTTTTTTCATTAACAATATAATGAGACACTAATTTAATTATAGCTTCTTTGTTGTCTATTATTCTTTTATCGCCAATTTTTAAATCTTTAGATTTTAAAAACATCACATCTTGATTTTTTATATTACCTAAAATATTTTTAATTTTACTTTCTTCCAAATAAGAAAACCAATCAACAAAACCAGGTATAGGTGATAATGTACCAAAGTTTTTTATATGAGGTAGCTCTTCTTGTATTTCATAAACTACTCTTTTAATGAGAAAATTCCCCAGTGTTACTCTTGAAAGTCCCTCTTGACAGTTGCTTATTGAATAAAAAGTAGCGGTATCATATTTTTTTTCATCACCACTAGACTGCTTCGTTATCTCTTGTATAGATCTTCCCAAACCATTAGTTAAAGCTACTTGGACAAAAATAATTGGTTCGTCTTCAAGAGCTGGATGAAAATAAGAAAAAAACCTTCTGTCTTCACCTAATCTTCTTTTAAGTTCATTCATGTCTTTCATGTGATGAACTCTTTCATATTTAATTATTTTTTCTAAGATCGCAGCTTTAGTGTCCCATGTTATTTTTTTTAATTTAAGAAATCCCGGATTAAACCAAGATTTAAACAAGTGTTTTAAATCTTCATCTAAAGATGCTAGGTCTTTATTTTCTTTTAAAATTTTTAATAAGTCCTCTCTCAATGATACAATGATTGATGTTCCATTTGGAGCCATATTCATCCTCATAAACAGTTCTCTTCTTTTGCCTTCTGAGACTTTAAATAAATCTGATAAAGTTTTTTCATTTTGAGAATTTTTATAAACATCAATTGCTTCATTTACTTTTGTAAAGCTTGGTCTGTATTTTTCATTAATACTTTTAAAAAATAAAATTTTATTATCTATGGATAAAGTTTGATATAATTCTGTGATATCTCTTGCGACTGTAATTCCAAAGGCTGCACCTTTGTTTGAGATTAAATCATCACATAGTGATAATATTGAGTCTAAATCATTCTTTTTAATATCCTTTTTATTAAATAATTGCTTACCAGCATCGGCTATTGAAGAGATTATTTGTCTTAAATTAAACATGAGGTTATCTTTTACTACGTGATATTTAAGTATTCAATGAAAGATCGTATGGATACTATGAGTAAAAATGTACCAAATATTTTACTTAATATTTTTTTATTAATTTTGTAAACGGCTTTAGCACCAAGACGTGCCATTATCATTGTAACTGGCACAAAAACTAAGAAACCTAATAAATTTATATATCCATAGCTAAAGGGTGTATTTACATTATCAATTATTCTTCCACCCAAAATCATTGTTATAGTTCCACTGACTGCAATTAAAAACCCTACAGCAGCTGCCGTTCCTATAGATTTTCTAATGTCATAACCAAAAGTTCTCATGAATGGGACCATTAATGAGCCACCTCCAATGCCTAGTGGTACAGATATAAATCCAATAATAACACCTGACAAATTTTTTATTATTGAAGAAATTTGCTTTGGATTTTCAACAAGTTTTTCTCTTAAAAAAATAAAGAACAATCCAACCATAAAAGCAAATATTGAAAAAAATAAAACTAAAGCTGGTGTTTTTAAGTTTACTGCTAAAAAAGTACCCGCAATTACACCTAGCAATATAAATACTCCAAATGATTTAACCATTTTAAAATCTACAGCATCATATTCCATGTGAGTTTTGGTAGAAATTATTGATGTTGGTATGATAATTGATAAAGAAGTTCCTACAGATAAATGCATTCGAGTAACTAAATCAAAATCTAGAACGGTAAATGCATAATATAATGCTGGAACCATAATAATTCCACCACCTACCCCAAGAAGGCCTGCCATGAAACCAGCTACAGCTGCAGCTATACCTAAAACAGCTAATAAATTAATTATTTCAACAATGTTTAAATTTTCCATTAAGAGTTAACTTGATTTGCTTTTTCATTATTTTGAACAATTGTCATTATATGTTTGGCTTTTTGAAAATCAGAATCTCTTGCCATCATATTATCACTAAGATACCTTTTCCAGTCTTTAGATCCAATTTGACCATGATACAAACCAACTGTATGCCTCATAATATGATTAACTTTTGTACCTAACTTAACTTCTCTCTCTAGGTATTCTAGTAATTTCTCAGCCACCTCTTCTCTTGTGGGTTCATTTTTTGACTGAAAAATCTCTTTTTCTATTTCAACCAATGAATATGGGTTTTGATAAATAGATCTTCCTATCATTACTCCATCACATTGTTTTAAATGGTTTTTGATCTCATCAATTTTAGAAATCCCCCCATTAATAATAATTTCTAAATCAGGGTTTTCTTTTTTAACTTTGTAAACCATATCGTAATTTAATTTAGGAATATTTAGATTTTGTTTTGGTGACATTCCAGAAAGAATTGCTTTTCGAGCATGTAATATAAAAGTACTACAGCCAACACCTTTCATTTTATGAATAAAACTATTTAAATAATCAAAATCTTCAGTATCATCAAATCCAATTCTAGTTTTTGCCGTCACTGGTATTTTACAAGCATTAACCATGGAGTTAATACACTCTGTAACTAAATCAGGTTCCTTCATTAGACAGGCACCAAACATATTTTTTTGAACTTTTTTACTTGGGCAGCCTAAATTTATATTAATCTCATCATAACCCATATCTTCAGCAATCTTAGCAACTTCGGCTAATTCTTTTTTGTCAGATCCACCTACTTGAAGAGCTAGTGGTTTTTCCTCAGGGCTATAAGATAATATTTTTTTTCTATCTCCATGAATTGCAGACTTTGTCGCTACCATTTCAGAGTACAACATCACATTCTTACTCATTAGTCTTAAGAAGTATCTGTCATGACGATCAGTACAATCCATCATTGGTGCTACAGAAATTTTTCGATTAATCTTTTCTTTAGTATCCAAGAGGTTTGCCCATTAGTTTGTCAGGTAACCACGTCACTATCTCTGGAAAAATACAAAGTATAATTATAGATAAAACCATCATCATCATAAATGGAAATGATCCCCTTAAAATAGTCGACAGACTAACGTCTGGTGTTATTCCTTTAATTATATAAAGGTTTAATCCAACAGGTGGTGTTATTAAGCCTATTTCCATATTTATAGTAAATACTATTGCGAACCAATAAGGGTCGAACCCTAATGTAGTTATAACTGGCAATAAAATAGCTGATGTCATAACAATAACAGCAACTGGTGGTAAAAAGAATCCAGCAATAAGTAAAAACACATTAACCATTAAAAAGATCAACCATTTATTGCTACTTAACTCAATCATACTTTGTGCAAGTGATTGAGTTACATAAAGTTGTGATAATGTGAATGCAAAAAGATATGAAGCTGCAATAATAAACATTATCATCACACTTTCTTTCATTGAAACTTTAACAATATTCCATATCTTTTTTGGCTGATAAATTTTGTAAACAACTGCAATCATTACAAAAACTAAAAACGCTCCAACCCCTGAAGCTTCTGATGGTGTTGCAACACCTCCATACAATACGTATAAAACGCCAATAATAATTGCTAAGAATGGAAAAATTCTTGGAAGAACTTCGAATTTTTCTCTCAATGTTGGTGGTTTTCTATTTCTTAATAATTTTGCTGCATTCTTATCAATGAAATAACTATGTATTAATGCCCAAACAGCAAAAAGACTTGCCAACATAAAACCAGGAACAATACCTGCTAAAAATAATCTTCCAATAGAAGTTCCTGTTGCCATTCCATAAACAATTAAAACTATACTTGGAGGAATTAAAACTCCAAGTGTTCCTCCAGCTGCAATTGTACCAGTAGCTATTTGATCTGAGTATCCTCTTTTTCTCATTTCAGGAATTCCCATAGTTCCAATAGCAGCACACGTTGCAGGACTTGACCCACTTAAGGCTGCAAAAATTGAGCAAGCACCAATATTAGAAATAACTAAACCGCCAGGAACTCTCCATAACCATCTATCAAGGCCAGTATAAAGATCTTTTCCAGCAGGAGAATTGGCAACAGCCATACCCATAAGAATGAACATTGGAATTGATAGTAAAACAAATGAATTTAATCCTGCATAAAAAGTTTCAGCAAAAACATCTAACATTTGAAATCCTTCAAAAGCAATTAATAAAGCGATTGAGACGAAACTTAAACCAAAAGCAATTGGAATTCCTGAGAACAAAACTATTAAAGTAAAGATAGCAACTATTAGTGCAATCATTAAAGGGTCCATTATCTTAAATCTCCGTCATCAAACAGTTTAATTATCTCAGCAATATATTGAAGTATCATTAATATTGAGCCTATTAACATTGAAGAATAAGGTATCCACAAAGGAGGATCCCAAACTGTTCCTGTAGTATAATTTTTAACAAAAGCCTCTTCAACCATCAAAAAACCAAAATAAAATAGTATTAAAAAAAAACCTAAACTTATAAATGAGGTAAAAATCTTTAATTTAATAATATTTCTTTTTGATAAAAAATCATAAATCCACTCCATGCTTACATGAGCTTTTTCACTTAAAACATAAGCACTTCCAATAAAGGTAGATGCAACAAGTAACATTGTAACTAATTCAGTTTGCCATGTAATGGCACGTTGAAAAAAATATCTTTCAAAAACAAGTTCTACAATTACTAAAATAGATAGAATTAAAGCTCCTACTGCAAAAGCACCACAAGCTTGAGAAGCATAATGACAAAAATTAAGATATTTATTTTTCATAAAAAAAACCCCTAGTTATCTTCATAAATAGGGGTTCTTTATATATTATTTTATTTAACTGCTAAAGCCATTTCCATAAGCTTAGCACCACCTGGTACTTGCTCAGCAAATGCTTTATGAGAAGTTTTCTTAGCTATTTCTATCCATGCAGCATGATCTGCTTCAGACATATATACTAATTCTACGCCAGCAGCTTTGTAAGCATCCTCAAATTTTTTATCTAAATTTGCTACTTGTGCTGTCATATATTTCTCAGCTTTTTTTCCAGCTTTCATAAGCGCTTTTTGTTGCTTTTTACTTAAAGCATCAAAAGATTTCTTAGACATAAGGATTGGTTCATACATAAACCATAAACCAAATTTTCCTGGAGGTGTTGCACATTTAACTTGTTCATAAATTTTGTAACTGACAAAACTTCCTGAACTAGTATTTGCACCTGTTAATACACCCGTTTGTAGACCAGTATAGATTTCTGAAGATGGCATACTTTGTATACCTGCTCCTGCACCTTCTAACATTTGGTTAAATGCTTTTCCAGCTGCTCTCATTACTTGTCCTTTAACATCAGAAGGGTTTCTAATACATTTAGTTTTTGAGGCAAAACCACCACCTAACCAAGCATCAGATAAAACAACGACACCTGCATCATTGATGATCTTTTTTATCTCTTTCATCATTGGAGACTTATTAAATCTCAATGCATGATCGTGATTTTTAACTGTTCCAGGCATTAATGTTGCACTGAATTCAGGATGAAATTTCGAAGCATATCCTAATGGAAAAGCTGAAATATCTAGTTGACCAGTAGTCATTGGTTTCCATTGTTCTTTAGGTTTGTATAAAGATTTTGCAGGGTAAATTCTAATATCGATATCAACATTAGCTTTTTTAACCTCATCAGCAATAATTTGAACCATCTCATGACGTGGGTCAAAAGATCCATCTGCTCTTGGTGTTCCTGGCCATTGGTGACTTGCTTTTAATGTAACTGCGTAAGCAGAACCAACAGTAGATAAAACCAAAACTAATGCTGTGAAATACAAAGATATTTTTTTAAACATTATTTTTCCTCTCTTTAGTTATTTTAATGATGCATATAATTAAAGTTCTTGGTAAGAGTCAACACTACAAAATTACTGTATAAATATGGATGGACCTTTAAAAAACCTATTAGTTCTTGATTTAACTAGAGTTTTAGTCGGGCCTTATTGTACCATGATGCTCTCAGATTTAGGTGCAAGAATAATTAAAGTTGAGGCACCAGAGACTGGAGATGACTCTAGAAAATTTGGTCCCTTTATAGAAGATTACTCAGCATACTTTATGTCACTTAATAGAGGTAAAGAAAGTATTGCACTAAATTTAAAAAATACTGATGATAAAAAAATTTTTGAAAAAATTTTAGCTAAAGCAGATATTCTAGTTGAAAATTTTAAACCAGGTACATTAGAAAAATGGGGTTATGGCTGGAAAGATATTTGTGAAAAGTATCCTAAATTAATTTATGCATCTGCATCAGGATTTGGACAAACGGGACCTTTAAAAGAATTACCCGCTTATGATATGGTTGTTCAAGGAATGGGGGGATTGATGAGTGTAACAGGTCAACCGAACTCAGAACCAACAAGAGTTGGTACTTCTATTGGAGATATTACTGCAGGACTATTTACGACTATTGGAATTAATGCGGCTCTTTATGATAGGGAAAAAACTGGCAAAGGAATGTTTATTGATGTTTCAATGCTAGATTGTCAAATTGCAATTTTAGAAAATGCAATTGCAAGATATCTTTCAAAAAATGAAATACCAAAACCAATGGGTTCTCGTCACCCATCTATTGCTCCTTTTGAAGCTTTTAAAACTAAAGATAGTTACATAATTATTGCAGCAGGTAATGATAAATTATTTGAAAAATTATGTAATGTTTTAAATGTTTCAGAAATTTATAAAGACTCAAAATTTAATACAAATTTATCAAGATCTCAAAATATGGATGAATTAAAAAAAATTTTAGAAGATAAGCTTTTATTAAAAGATACTGGTGAATGGGTAAGTATAATGGAAAAAGAAAAAATTCCATGTGGACCTATATTTAATATTAAAGAGGCTGTTGAAAACCCACAAGTTGAGTCTAGAAATATGATTGTTAAAGCGCATCATAAAGTTATTGGTGATTTCAAATTAGCTGGAAACCCAATAAAAATGTCTGCTTATAAAGATGAAAAAACTCGCGGGGACATTCCTGACTTGGATGAACATCGAAAAAAAATTTTAGAAGAATTTAATAATTAACTATTAGCTTCAGTATCTTCTGGCGTAGTATCATCAGTTTCTGCTTCTGTCTCCGCTTCTGAGATTTGTTCTAATGAAACTTCCGGCTCCTCAGAAGCAACCTCTAACTCTGGGTCAACATCTACTTCTGGTTCAGCTTTGGCTGTTAATTCCTCTAAATCATCTGGAGATACTTGGATTTTTTCAGGAATTTTTCTTGCTCTTTTAGATGGTAAAATTGGAGTTCCACTTTTTGAAATTTCTCCTTTGTACATACTTTCAAAATCATCTCCTACTACTTCATCATCTTCATTGCCATCATCCACTTGCTCAACGTGTTGTCTAAGCTTATAAATAGCACTCTCTGTTAAGTCAGCAACCTTGATGTTTTCTTCTGCAATTTCTCTAAGAGCTATTACTGTATTTTTGTCTTTATCTCTTTCTAATGTTGGCTCTAGACCAGAATTTAATTGTACTGCTCTTTCTTTTGCTACCAATACTAGTTCGTAAGGACTATCTACTTTATCTATGCAATCTTCTACAGTTACTCTAGCCATGCGCATTATCTACACAGTGGCTTACTGAAAATCAAGGAGAATTTTAAATATAATTTGGATTAAGTCTATTTCTTATAAAAAGGAGAGAAATTGTTGCTATTAAAATGTAAAAACCAGAGACCAAAGCAATTTGTTCTATGGAGTAACTATTATCTATTAAAAAACCAAACAATGCAGTTCCAAAAGCGGTAGAAAAAACCATTAAAGCAGTAGTTAAAGCTTTAATTGACCCTATATACTTTACCCCATAAATTTCTGCCCAAGTAGAAGAACCTAAAACGTTAGCAAGACCATTTGATATCCCAATTAAACCAAGAAAGACAAATGATGAAATTGGACTATTAAAATAAAAAAGTACAAAAGTGGACAATAGCAAAGGTATATTCATGTAAATTAATAGTCTTCGACTACTATACTTATCAATTAAAAAACCAGAGAAAAATAAAGTTGCAACAGATAAAATTGAGTAAACCATAAACGATTGTGCAATGACGTAAGGTCCCCAACCTTTTGACGATACTATAAAAGATTGATAAACAAAAGTTCCTGTAGCAATCCATGGCATTGCCAACATATTTAAACAAACTATATAAAATCTATAATCCTTAAGGACCTCTATGCGTTTCCATTGTTTAATTTCTTTTTGGTTTTTTTCCTCATTTATCAAGTTTTCTCGTGAATCTAGATTAACATTTTTTACTAAATAAAATGATATCATAGGTAACACTAAAATTATCAGGACCGAAATAGATAACCAGATACTTCTCCATTCAGTTATAGTTAACAAAAAAACTATCAATAAAGGAAGAATAAATTCTGCCAAGGACAGCCCTAACCATGTTGTGCTTAAAGCTCTACCTCTAGTTTTTTCAAAGTATCTTGAAATAGTAGTAGTTGCAGTGTGTGACATTAAACCCTGTCCTGATAGTCTCATTAGAAAAATTGCAAAAAATAAAAAAATTATTGATGAAATTTTTGAAAATAAAAAACAGGAAATTGCCAACAAAATAATCACATAGGAGGAAAACCTTAAGATATTCATATCATCTATCTTTTTACCAATCCAAACTAATATAAAGCTACTTAACAATGTTGCAGATGCATAAATTGATCCAAATTGTCCATGAGATATAGAAAGTGTTTCCCTTATACTTGAATTGAACAATCCAATAAAAAAACTCTGTCCAAAACTAGAAAAAAATGTAAAGATAAATCCAAATAAAATTACTTTAAAATTCAAACTTTTAAACATAGGAAATATAAATTATGTCTTGTAATGTTGCTTTCATTGGTCTTGGTGTCATGGGTTATCCAATGGCTGGTTATATATCAAAAGCTGGTCACAATGTAACTGTTTATAATAGAACTTCATCAAAAGCTGATAAATGGATAAAAGAATACAAAGGTTCTAAAGCAGACACTCCAGCTAAAGCTGCTGAGGGTGCAGATTATATATTTACATGTGTTGGAAATGATAATGACCTTAGAGAAGTAACTTTTGGAGATAATGGGATTTTTAAAACAATTAAAAAGGGAGCTGTATATATTGATAACACTACAGCCTCTGCAACTATTGCAAGAGAGATAAATGATCACGCGAAAAAAAATGGCTTTGGATCTTTAGATGCTCCTGTCTCAGGTGGTCAAGCTGGAGCTGAAAATGGTGCTTTAACTGTTATGATAGGTGGTGATCAAGCTGACTTTGACAAGGCTAAAGATAAAATAGATTGTTATAGTAAAAAAATGAAATTACTTGGTGGGCCAGGTAATGGTCAACTAGCAAAAATGGTTAATCAAATTTGTATTGCAGGCTTGGTTCAAGGTTTATCTGAGGCTATTAATTTTGGAATGAAAGCAGGATTAAATATGGAAGATGTAATTGAGGTAATATCAAAAGGAGCTGCTCAATCTTGGCAAATGGAAAACAGATACAAAACAATGATTGATGATAAGTTTGATTTTGGTTTTGCTGTAGATTGGATGAGAAAAGATCTTAAAATTGCAATGGATGAGGCTAAAAATAATGGCTCTTTATTGCCTGTTACTGAACTAATTGATAAATATTATGGTGAAGTTCAGGGAATGGGTGGTAACCGTTGGGATACATCGAGTTTAATTAAAAGATTTAGAAAGTAGCATTGTATGCAACCAGCATACTACGAAGATTTTAATGAAATAAAGAAGAAGATCTGGTTAATGCTAGAAGATGCAGTAACTAATCGAGGCTCACAATTTAGAATACCAACTTTCATTTGTGGTGACCAATCTAATTTTGATGGAAGAATTGTTGTGCTTAGAAAAATAGAACAGCAAAATAATACAATCCAATTTCACAGCGACATCAGATCTGATAAAATTGAAAAATTAAAAAAAAACCAAAATGCAGCAATGCTTTTTTATGATAAGGAAGAAAAGATTCAAGTAAGATTAAAAGTTGAGTGTGCTGTTAATCACAATAATGATGTTACAAAAGAGTCTTGGTTAAAAACTGGACACATGAGTAGAAAGTGTTATTTGGTTAATAATGGGCCAGGAACAGAATCTGATATACCAACATCTGGGTTAAAACCAGAATTAGATAATTTTGAATTCACTATGGATCAAAGCGAAGTGGGATATAAAAACTTTACTGTCATCCAGTGTAAAATAAAATCTATTGAATGGCTTTATTTAGCAGCCAAAGGTCATAGAAGAGCAAGATTTAACTTAGAAAACAATAAAGATGCTTGGTTGGTACCTTAATTTAGGCAATTAAAATCTAAGTAAAAGTAATCTTTTAATTAAATTAAAAATCATAAAGCAATAAGTGTAGACCTTATAAATAATCTTATATTTTAAATAATATTTTAATGATTTGCCTGTTCTAGAAGATTTTTCTTTAAACTTCATGTCTTCATAAGAATGATTTAAGACTTCCTTGCTTAAAATATCATTTGCTCCCTTTCTTACAAAAACTAAATTATGATAAAATGAAATATTCGTAATTAAAGAGTCATACTTATTGGAAATATAAAAAGGATTGGCAATTTCTTGATAATTTAATCTATCTGTCAAATGTTTAAAAAAATTCATATGGGAATTTGAGTATTTTAGATCAAAAGGATTTCCTCCAAAAAAATGATTGTAACTCGTTTGCATATCTTCTACTGCATACAAACCATTTTTTGCTAAATATGGGAAAAGTAAGTGAAAACTTTTTTTTACATCTTTTGAAAGATGACTGCCATCATCAATTACTATATCAAATTCACCATAAATATTTATTATTTCTTTAATAAATTTTTCATCACTTTGTGATCCTTGATGAACTTTAATATTTTTCCTATCTAATTTTTTTTCTTTAATATCTATCTTATGAATATCTATTCCAATAATAGTAGAATTTTTAAAATAATCTGACCAAGTTAATAAAGATTTTCCATCAGCAACTCCAATCTCTAGAACTTTTAGCTCTTTATTTTTTAGATCTTTAAAATATGAATCATAAATTTCAATATAACCATGTTCTAATTTATCAGTTTTATAAAGTTCAGATATTGATCTTAAATTATTTTCGAAACTCATAATTTAAAATATTGACTTAGAGTATTTTTTCCAATTTTCTTGATAATGTATTGCGTTTTCAGTTATCAATTTTACTTCTTCGCTTGTTATTTTTCGAATAAATTTTCCTGGTGAGCCCAAAACAAGAGAATTGTCCTCTATTTCTTTATTTTCAGTTACTAATGCATTTGCACCAATTATACAGTTTTTTCCTATCTTCGCCCCATTTAGAATAACAGCGCCTATTCCAATTAGACTGTTGCTTCCAATAGTACATCCATGAAGCATTACCAAATGACCAATTGTTACATCCTTGCCAATTTGTAATGGATATCCAGGGTCCGTATGCAAAACACTTCCATCCTGAACATTGGAGCCTTCACCTACATGGATATTTTCAACATCACCTCTTAATGTTGCATTAAACCATATGCTTGTGTTTTTCTCTAAAGTAATATCTCCAATTATTGAAGCATTGGGTGCAGCCCAGTTTTCACCTGCACTTTTTACTTTTTTATTTTCCAAATCATAAAACATAACTTATATATTATAACAGTATGCCATTAAAAACTCCAATATGTGATTTCGGAAAATCTGCAATAGATTTTGAATTAAAATCAACTGACAATGAAAATATCAAATTAAATGACTTTAAGGGTGAAAATGGAACATTGATAATGTTTATATGCAATCATTGCCCTTATGTTAAGGCTATTATTGATGACATTGTTGCAGATTGCAAAAATTTAAAAGAAATAGAAATTAATTCATTGGCAATATGTTCTAATGATCCAATTAATTATCCAGATGACTCATTTGATAATATGATCAAATTTTCAAAAAATAATAACTTTAATTTTCCTTACCTAATCGATGAAACCCAGGAAATCGCTAAAAAATATGGTGCTGTGTGTACCCCAGATTTTTTTGGTTATAATAAAAATTTGGAATTACAGTACAGAGGGAGAATTAGAGAATTAAAAGATTTAAAACCAGTTAGAGCTGGTGAGAGTGATTTGTATAAAGCCATGAAGCAAATTGCCGAAACAAACAAAGGGCCTAATGAACAGATCCCGAGTATGGGCTGTGGAATAAAATGGTTAGGTAATTAATGTATTTAATTGTTACAAGATCCTTCCCACCCGAAGTGGGCGGAATGCAAAATTTAATGTGGGGTTTGGCAAATGAACTATCTAAACACTACATGATAAAGGTTTTTGCTGACTATCAAGATAATCATAAAAGTTTTGATGAACGAGTTTCATTTTCCATTGAAAGAGTTAGTGGAATTAAACTTTTAAGAAAATATAGAAAAGCTCAACTAGTTAATGAATATATTAAAGAAAATAAAGTTGAAACTATAATAGCTGACCATTGGAAAAGTCTTGAGCTAATAAAAACAAATAAGAAAAAAATATGTTTAATTCATTCTAAAGAAATTAATCATGAAAAAAAATCCAATTTAAATAAGAGAGTTTTAGATGTATTAAATAATGTAGACACAGTTATTGCTAATTCAGAATTTACTAAAAATTTAGCTATTAAGTGTGGCGTTGACGATGGTAGAATTGTTGTAATAAACCCTGGGGTCAATTCTGCAGAAGAGTTAAATAAAAACTCAACTGTTAAAGTTGAAAGTTTACTAAAACATAAGTCTCCAAGACTGATTACAGTTTCAAGATATGACAAAAGAAAAAATCATGAAAAAATTATAATGGCTCTTCGAAATCTAAAACAAATCTATCCTGATATAATTTATATTTGTGTCGGTCATGGTGATGAAGAAGAAAATATAAAAAAACTTGTTACTGAACTGGATCTTGATGAGCAAGTTATGTTCTTTAAAGATATTTCGAATGAACTCAAAAACTCACTGGTAGCTCAATCAAATATTTTTGTGATGCCTTCTATTATTTACAAAAAATCTGTTGAAGGGTTTGGCATTGCCTTCATTGAAGCCGCACAATATGGCGTGCCCTCTCTTGGTGGAATTGATGGTGGTGCAGCTGATGCAATCGCTCATGAAAAAACTGGATTAATATGTAATGGAAATGATTTGGATGCAATTTATTCTTCAATAAATTCTATGTTAGAAAATAAAAAATACTTAGAGTACGGAAAGGCCGCTAAAGAAAATTCTGTTAAATTTAATTGGAATAAGATTATAGAAGAATATAAAAAAATTCTTAACTAATTTAAGATATTGAGCCAGATAATCTCTCAAAAACTTTTTCTGCACTTAATTTACTTAAATCATCAACTTGGATAGCTTTAAAGTTTTCTCTTTCAATACTAACTTTGAAAGCAGTTGTGTGCTTACCAAATAATGTTAATCCTTTTACATTTAAATGAGCAGCTATATGGGCTGGCCCTGTGTCATTAGCAATTACAAATGAACTATCTTTAATTAAAGTAGACAGCTGAGAAATATCTAATATTTTTTCTTCATCTAATATTGATATAGCATCAATACTTTTTGCATCATCGATCTCTGAAGGACCTGGTGCTACAATAACTTTAAATTTATTTTCTAGCTTGTTTTTAATTAATTCAATCAATTCATTAAAATATGGCCATTTTTTAATTTCTAAATGAGCTGAGCAAAATGGGAAAAGAATAATATATTTTTCTAAATCATAGTTATTTTTTATATTATCAATGTTTGTACAAGCCCAATTAAAATTAGGCTTCATAGTGTTCAGGGTGTTTATGTTAGAAATTTTTAATTGGTGGTTAAGTCTATCTAGGACAGGATTTTTATCGAATTCATTTTTAGATACATTTGTTGGCAGTGTTGTTTCTGAACTTGACCATTTATCAGATTTTGCTTTTGGAAATAAAATATTTTTATAAAATGTTGTTCTTGATGAGTTTTGTAAATCATAGATCATATTAAAATTTAAACTTTTTAATTTTCTTGTAAGTTGATAAAGGTAAATAAGATTAAATTTAGATAATCTTTTGTCTAAAATGACACTATGAACAAATGGATTTTTTTTAAATAAATCAAAATATGGTTTAGTTGTTAACAAATGTATCTGGTCATTTTTATGGTTTTCAGAAATATCTTGAATTGCACCACATGCTTGGGCTATATCTCCAAGAGAACCATGTTTGATAATTAAAATATTAGACATATTTTTAACAACTTAACATATTATAAATCTTTATGAGTAAAATTCTAGTTGAAGTGTCGGTTGGTGAGCTTTTGGACAAAATCTCTATTCTTGAAATCAAAAAAGACAAGATCAAAGATCCTGAAAAACTAAAATTTATTAGTAATGAATACAATGTTTTAAAGGCTCAATTAAATCAAAATATTCAAACCGATGAGAAACTTGATGCCCTCTTTAAATCATTAAAGGAAATAAATTCTAAATTATGGGTTATTGAAGATGATAAAAGAATGTGTGAAAAAAACTCTGACTTTACTGAAAAATTTATTAAACTATCTAGAGATGTTCATTTTTTAAATGATGATAGGGCTAAAATAAAATTGGAAATGAATGAGCATACTGGTTCAGCGATTAAAGAGATTAAAGAGTATACAAAATATAATTAATGAGCTTATCCTTAAGAGAATTATTTATAAAATCTAAAAACTTTAGTTCAAAACATGAAAAGTATTTTGATGTATATGAGAAAAATTTTTCAAAATACAAAGGTAAAAAAATTACCTTTGTAGAAGTAGGAATTTTTAATGGTGGAAGTTTAAAAATATGGAAAGAATATTTTGGACCTGATGCAAAGATAATCGGTATTGATATAAATCCAGAGTGCAAAAAATTTGAAGAAGATGGCATTGAAATTCATATAGGTAATCAATCAGATCCTGAATTTTGGGACAAATTCTTTTCATTAGTTGGAAATGTTGATGTGATTTTAGATGATGGTGGCCATACAAATTTAGATCAAATTATCACAACTACCAAATGTGTGAACAAGATTAACGATGAGGGTATTTTAATGGTTGAAGATACGCACACTAGTTACATAGAATTTTACAATAGTAGTAAAAATCTTTCGTTTATAAATTTTGCTAAAAAAATAATTGATGATGTAAATTATACCTTTCCATTAAAAATTAAAAAAAAACCTAATTTTAATTATTCTTTAAATAGCCAAATTTATTCGACACATTTCTACGAGAGTATTGTGGTTTTTCACATTAATAGGAAAAAAGCAGTAGTTAATACCACTATAGAAAATCAAGGTGCACATCATGGTATAGAAGATTTAGTTAAGGAAGGTAACGAACTAAATATAAAAAAATTCAAAGAATTTACAGATAATATTAATTTTATAAGTTTGAGAAAAATAACTAAATATTTTAGAAAAATTACTAATAATAAAATACTTAAAAAATTTTTTGATTAATTATTAAAAGCTATATTTTTTTTCTAAATATTTAATAATATTATGAATTAAAAAGGTCATAAATAAATAGATCCCCCCTGCTACAATAAATACTTCTATAGGTTTGAAGGTAGTTGATATTATATATTTTGCTACGCCAGTTAAGTCCATTAGTGTTACCGTGCTAGCTAAAGATGTTCCTTTCATCATCAATATAATTTCATTTCCATATGCTGGTAATGATTGTCTAATCGCTACAGGTATTTGAATTTTATAAAAAATAATTTTATTAGAAATACCAAGACTTTTTCCAGCTTCAATAATTCCTGGTTTAATTGTTTGAAATGCTGATCTTAAAATTTCTGATGTATATGCACCAGTATTTAAAGCAAATGCAATAATTGCACACCAATACGGTTCTTTAAAAACAACCCATAAAAGTTGATCTAAAGTACTCTACCTGCCCTAAACCAAAATAAATTATAAAAATTTGAACTAATAATGGTGTTCCTCTAAATAAATATGAATATCCATATGCAAATTTGTAAATGAATGGATTTTTACTTAATCTTAAAATAGCAAATAAAAGACCAATAAATATTCCAAAAAATAAGGATAATGATAATAGCTTTAAAGTTACAACTGCTGCACCTAGCAGTTTTGGTAAGCTTGTTAACATCAAGCTTATATCCATTAAAAACCCCTACTATATTTAACTTCAAGTCTGTTAATCAGCTTCATACTAATAAAGGTCAGCATCAGATATAGAATTGCTGCAAAAGAATAGAAAAATAAGGGATCTCTTGTTGATCCTGCTGCTATATAAGACTGCCTCATAATTTCAACTAAACCTGTTACAGATATTAAAGACGTATCTTTAAGAGTTATTTGCCAAACATTACTTAAGTTTGGAATGGCTAGCCTTAACATTTGTGGCATTATCACTTTTAAAAAATAAATATATTTTTTAAAACCCAAAACTTTACAAGCTTCGAATTGACCTTTATCTATTGATTGAATTGCACCTCTAAATACCTCTGTAGAATATGCTCCAGAAATAATACCAATAGCGCATGACCCAGTTATAAAAGCATTTATTTCAATATATTCATAATATCCAAATATTGAGGCAACATACATAATGGCACCACTTCCTCCAAAGAAAAAAAGATAAATAACTAGTAGCTCAGGCACTCCTCTAATAATAGTTGTGTAAGTGTTTCCAATTAAATTCAAGAATTTATTATTTGATAATTTAAGTGGTGTAAAAATTATAGAAAACAAAAATCCAATTAACATTGCTGTTATTGAAACAGCAATTGTCATCAGAGTTGCATAAAACAACTCATCACCCCAACCTGTTTTTCCAAATGATAGAAGTTCCATATAGAAAAGGCGGTTAATTAAATAACCGCCATTTCAAATGATTGATTACATAGAAGCGTCAAAACCAAAATGTTTGATCGCTAATTTGCTTATGATTCCTTGTTTTCTAGCTGTGTTAATTGCTTTGTTGAAATCTTTAAGTAGTTGAGCATCTCTTTTTCCGATTGCATCACTGCCACCTTGTCTAATTCCAACTCCAACACCATTACCAAATGCACCACCTGCAAAAGTAGGACCAACTAACGTAACAGGTTTACCTGATTTATCAGCATAGTCAGTAAATGCTACTGCAGCTGCTAATGCTACATCACATCTACCTGATGTTAAATCTAGATTAACTTCGTCTTGAGTTTTGTAAGTTCTCACATTTACTTTCCCTACATCACCAGACTCAAGAAAGTTTTGATGAATAGTACCTGTTTGAGTACAAACTGTTTTACCAGCCAAAGCTTTAGTTAAAGTCTTAAGATCTTTTTTAACTACACCTGATTTTTTTGTAAGATTAATTCCTTCTGAAGTTTCCATTCCTTCTAAGTCAGAACCTTTCATGACAGCTAAAGAAGCAACTTCGTCTGCATAACCTTGAGAAAAAGTAATCGTTTTTTGTCTTTCAGCAGTAATTGACATCCCAGCCATTATTGCATCAAATTTTCTCATAAGTAATGCTGGAATCATTCCATCCCAATCTTGCTCAACGATAGTACATTCATGACCCATGATTGTACAAAGCTCTTTTGCTAACTCAACTTCAAAACCAATAAGATTACCTGAGGCATCTTTTGAATTCCAAGGGGGGTAAGCACCTTCTGTTCCAATCTTTATCTTATCAGCATAAACGTTGCCGATTAATAACAAAAATGCAAGAACACTTAAAATTGTTTTTTTAAATATATTCATTTTTTCCTCCGTAAATTAGAGTGAATTATTTCACAAATTTAATAATTTAAAAAGAAAATTTTTAATGATTTATTGAAGAAGAAAAATTCCAAGAACAGTCAAAACTAGGGATATAAACCCTATCTAAAGTTGTATTACCAAAATTTTTATTAAATACATCTAGCCACTTTTCTACTTGCTCCGGTTTCTTGTCTTGGCTTCCTACTTGAGCTGTAATCACACCATTAGGTTTTAAAATTCTAATCAAAGAGTCCATATTTTTTGCAGCAAGATCTATACAAAATTGATCATCATTTAGATCGACAAAAATTTTATCATATTTGTCATCTTCTACAGATTTAATACTTTCAAAGGCGTCACCCCAAATACATTTTACTGAATTTTTTTCGGTTGATCTATCAACAATACTTCCCAAGTGTTTATTACACACATCAACAACTTCTGGATCTAATTCATACCAATCAATAAAACTAAAGTTTTTTGAGATACATTCTCTTGCAACACCTCCATCTCCACCACCAATAATGGCTGCATTTTCTCTATCTTTATTTAGTTTTAACCCGGCGTTGACAAAGGTTGAACTATACAAATGCTCATCACTTGTCGCTACTTGTATTTCATTATCTATAAAAAGTGACTTACCAAATTGTTCTAAGTCTAATATTTCAATATGCTGACCTACTTTAGATTTAAAATCTTCAAGAACTTCATTAACCACATATGATTTTTGCAATCCAGGTGAGCTATAGATGTCATTATATAAAGATTTTGTATCTCTATTAAATTCTTTTTTTACGATTCTTTTGTGCTTAAACTCTTTTTTTACAATATCTAATGCTACAGATGGGCTTACATTTCCACATGTAAAAAAATCAAAACTAATTATTCCTTTTTCAGGAAATGTATGAAAACTAATATGACTTTCAGCTAGTAGTGCAAGTATTGTAAACCCTTGCGGTTCAAACTTATATTTTGAAATATTTAAAATTGTTACATTTGCTGCTTTAGCAATTTGATTAATTACCTTTTCAAATACAGAAGGGTCGTACTCTTTGGTAGTACCAATAATATCTAAAGTGATATGTTCACCAACTTTCGTCATAAAAAATTATCACCTTTTATAATTTTTTGCTTTTCCTAAAATTTTTTTCATTTCTTTGGTTGAAAGAATCTTAGGTTTGCCAATCTTTAAAGCGGTTATATACTGGTGAGATAGATTTTCAACCTCTTCTGCTAATTCAAATGCTTTTGATAAATTTTCCGAAAATGCAATCTGGCCGTGATTACCTATTAAACATGCAATTCTATTTTTAAGAGCTTTAAGGATATTTTTTGATAATTGTCTTGTTCCATAAGTTGAATATTTTGCACACTTAATATCCTTACCCCCAGCCATAGCCACCATATAATGAAAGGCCGGAATCGATTTTTCATGGGTTGAGATTGCTGTTGCATATGTAGAGTGAGCATGAACGATTGCTTTTGCCTCTTTTTTATTTAAGTAAATATCTTGATGAAACCTCCATTCAGACGAGGGAATTCCTTTTTTTTTATCGAATAAGCCGTTCAGAGAAACAAAAACAATATCTTTTATTTTTAATGAAGAATACTTGGTGCCAGAAGGTGTAATCAAAAAACCATCTTTATATCTGACAGATATATTTCCAGATCTAAGTGCTGAAAGTTTTTTGCTATTCAGCATTTTTGCATATTTAATTACATCTAATCTTGGATTATTCATTAAACAAAATGATTATTTTTTATTTTTCTTAATTTGCTCTTCACAAAATCTTTTGGCTTCCTCGAGATCGGTAATTTTAGTTTTTGCTAATTTTTGACTTCCGGCTAAACAAGCATCAATAGCTCTCTTAAGATTGTAATCATTAAAATTTAAAATAGCGATCATGCCCACTACTATAAATACAAATATTAAAATATTTTTTATCATTTAAACATCTTTTGTAATGCATCATTTGATGCTTCACAAACACCTTTTTCTGTTATCAAACCAGTTACATACTTTGCAGGAGTAATATCAAAAGCTAAATTCATTGCTTTACTTTTTGTGGGGTATATCTGAACCTTCTTAATTTTACCCTCATCATCTAAGCCTTCAATATGAGATAATTCCTCAGAATTTCTCTCCTCAATTGGAATATCTTTATAATCTTTAATATTCCAATCTATTGTTGAGCTAGGAAGTGCCACATAAAAAGGAACATTGTTATCATGTGCAGCAAGAGCTTTTAGATAAGTTCCAATTTTATTACAAACATCACCATTAGCTAAAGTTCTATCTGTTCCAACAATACACATATCAACCTCTCCTCTTTGCATTAAAATTCCACCAGTGCTATCTGCTATGATTGTATTTTTAATTTCCTCCCCATTTAATTCGAAAGAAGTAAGATTGGCTCCTTGATTTCTAGGTCTTGTTTCATCAACCCAAACATGAACTGGTATTCCTTTTTTATGAGCATGATAAATTGGAGAGGTAGCAGTTCCCCAGTTAATA